>PBCW01000074.1 GCA_002718015.1 Rhodospirillaceae bacterium | reverse complement strand
GATCGGGTTGTTGCTCCAACCAAAGTGAACTTTGGCAGATCAATGCGAATGGATCTTGCTGCAGGGCCTTCGCCAATCATCAAATCGAGTTGGAAATCCTCCATTGCCGGGTAGAGAACTTCCTCAATTGCCGGGTTGAGTCGATGAATTTCATCTATAAACAAAACATCGTGGGGCTGCAAATTCGTGAGAATGGCGGCCAGATCGCCCGCTTTCGCTATAACTGGACCGGATGTGGCTCGAAACCCTGCGCCCAACTCGCGAGCAACTATTTGTGCTAATGTCGTTTTACCCAAACCAGGCGGACCGAAAAGCAAGGTATGATCGAGTGCTTCGCGGCGTTTTTTAGCAGCATTGATAAAAACCGAGAGATTTTCTCGTACAGCCTTTTGCCCTATGAATTCGCTAAGTTCTTGCGGACGCATTGTGTTGTCGGGCCGGTCCTCCGTGGCAAGATCAGTGGTTACGGCGCGGTCTGCCGGGTCGCTCATTGACTTAGCTCCTTTAAGCCAAATTTAATTAGATCATCTAACCCAATATCCGGCCCTAATGATTGCGAAGCACGTGATACCGCTCCAATCGCCTGCATGCGCGAAAAACCGAGGTTTACGAGTGCAGACACCGCCTCCCTGTCGAAACTATTTACACTTTCCTCCGACAGTGCAAAGTCCGAGATTTGTCCATCAACCGAAAGTTTACCTATTTTATCATGGAGTTCAGTAACTATACGCTGCGCGAGTTTTGGGCCGATTCCGTTAGCCTGCCCGACAATTGCTTTATCCTTAGCGAACACTGCATCCGTCATTTCCTTGCAAGTGAGAGTAGTCATGATAGACAGCGCTGCTTTAGCGCCAACGCCTTGCACTGTTGTTAGCATCCGGAACCAATCACGTTCGGTACCATCATTAAAGCCGTAGAGATGAATATGGTCTTCCCGCACGTGAGTTTCGATCTGCAGTGTTACCATTTGTCCAAGTGGTGGTAATCCAGACAAAGTACGTCCAGAACAAAAAACGAGATAGCCAA
This sequence comes from Rhodospirillaceae bacterium, assembly GCA_002718015.1. Classification (GTDB taxonomy): domain Bacteria; phylum Pseudomonadota; class Alphaproteobacteria; order UBA8366; family UBA8366; genus UBA8366. The sequence goes on along the minus strand of PBCW01000074.1, from coordinate 27,298 downwards.
CGCCACCAACATCTACGGTTGCCCAATTTTCACCCACTGTATCGAGGAGCCCTGTAAGCTTGCCAATCATGACAATACTCTCTGCAAAGTCTTATTCCTTTCCCAACTCATTTGGGTCTCTCGGGTGTTAGCGTGACAGATTGCGACCGCCAACGCATCAGCCGCATCTGCGCTAGAAAATTGACATCCAGGTAAGATTCGCCCAACCATCATTTGAATTTGTTCCTTGCTGGCGTGCCCTGCCCCTACGACCGACTTTTTAATACGATTTGCAGAATATTCTGCTACGGTCAGACCCGATAACGCAGGCGTTAAGACAACCACGCCTCGCGCCTCGCCCAACTTGATTGTAGATTGCGGGTTATTATTTACAAAAGTCTCTTCTACCGCCGCTTCGCTTGGTTTGTGGAGGCAGATTGCTTCTAAAAGCCCATCGTGAAGTGCACGTAAACGTTCGCCCAATCCCTCTTTGGGGCGAGGGCGTACAGTACCGTCGGCAACATAAGTTAGACGATTAAACTCAACATCGATGACTCCCCAACCTGTATTTCTAAGGCCTGGATCCAAACCAATAATACGCATATTCCTCGCAGCCCTATGCTGTTAATGTTTCAATGACATCATCGGCAATCTCAAAATTTGCTGAAACGGTTTGAACATCATCATTATCATCAAGCGATTCAAAAAAATTGAGCAGCTTTGGCACATCGTTGTCATCGACTTGGACGGTATTTTGTGGCCGCCAAACTAGCTTCGCCGATTGTGGCTCACCAAAACTAGTCTCCAAAGCATTTGAAATAGCGTGTAGTTCAGTTGGTGTGCAAATTATCTCATGGCTTTCATCGTTCGTAATAACATCTTCCGCGCCGGCCTCTAGAGCGGCCTCAAATATAGTGTCAGAATCTGCTTCACTCGACGCGAAACGAATCTCGCCCACACGGTCGAAAAGAAAACTTACGGCGCCTGTCTCAGCAAGTGACCCTCCATGCTTAGAAAAAATCGCGCGCACCTCAGATGCAGTCCTGTTACGGTTATCGGTGAGGGCTTCGATAACAATTGCAATACCACCTGGACCATAGCCTTCATACCGGATTTCCTCAAAATCATCACCCTCACCTCCTCCGGCACCTTTCTTTATGGCTCTTTCCATGTTGTCTTTCGGCATATTACCGCTGCGAGCGGACGCGATAGCTGCACGTAAACGTGGATTGGAAGATGGATCGTCTCCACCCATTTTGGCTGCAACTGTTAGCTCCCGCCCTAATTTAGCAAATAGCTTGGCGCGTTTTTTATCCTGCGCCCCTTTGCGATACATAATGTTTTTAAATTGTGAGTGACCCGCCATGCTTCAATTTCCACTTAAAAAATCTTGAATAACAACATACAGAGATTAACCCCTTCATCTATACCAAATATAGACGTAAAAGGTATATAATTTAACCTAGGTAGAGGGTTATTGTGTCAACAATGAGGTGGATGATATGCGATTTTGGATTTTAAGAGGTTATATAACAACCAAACTCCGCCGCATGGCTCCCATTTGAATGCCGTGGGCGTGGAATTAACATGAACTTTTGCATATCCCTTACTAAATGCACCTAATCCTTTTTTTGACCAACATCACCAAGAGCGTCTTGTTTCGACTGAAAACAACTGGCATCCTGAATTCGAACCTTTAATGGACTCAATTAATGTTTTTTAATTATTCACCACAACACAGAAACAAAAAATCACGAGAAGCCCTGTAAATCACATTGCGAATAATTTTGGCGGGCCTANATTACAAAGTAGGTACATAGTTTTGCAATCTACCTCCAATTCGGACNGGTTCTATGCGAGAAGCAAGTCCGGTGGATGGGTCGGTCTCAAAGAANGTCCCGCATAAGGTGGCTTCCCCGTTTGCTGGAGATAATCGAACTCTTGGGAATCTTCGATAAAAGTTGGCNATTGAACCATCTTTCTGCATACCAATTACAGAATCATAGTCACCACACATCCCCGCATCTGCTTGAAATGCCGTGCCNCCCACTAAAACATGGGCATCAGCCGTCGGCACATGAGTATGCGTGCCAACAACCAAACTAGCATGCCCATCNGCAACGTGTCCCAGAGCCATTTTTTCACTGGTTGCCTCNCCATGCACATCGANAATAATTGNTTCAAAACCCGCTGATTTTGGTGTNCCCAAGGGNAGTTCTCNCTNTAAAGCCGAGAANGGATCGTCTAGCAGCTCCATGAATAATCGGGNCATAATGTTTATGACCTTGATTTTCCNACCTGACCCNTCAANATANACNCCCANCCCACGACCAGGCGTCTCNGCAGGAANGTTTAANGGGCGCAATAAACGTTTTTCTTGNGCAATATACGGAATGATTTCNGATTTATCCCAACTGTGGTTTCCGCCCGTTATAACGTCCACTCCGATCTCGAAAAGTTCTCTACAAATCTTTTCGGTTATGCCGAAGCCGTGAGCCGCGTTTTCTGCATTAGCGACAACAAAATCGAGTTTTAAGGCGCGCCTTAAACTAGGCAACTCTTTCGAAACCACGGTTCGACCGCTTCTAGCTACAATATCACCTAAAAATAAGACCCTCATCACAACCTACCCATTACTAGACCCTTACTTTTCTATTGTCAGCCTCAGTTACTATCCAATCAAGCCTTTGATCACTTGAACATGTGGGAACTTCGTTTATCTCTTGGCCAGCATAAGCTATCCCAACAGCTGTGACTTTTTTTTCTTTTCGAAGCTCCGCGAGGGTACGATCATAATAACCACCCCCGTAACCCAATCGCCCTCCTGCAGAATCGAACGCTAAAAGCGGTATCATCAAGATATCTGGCGGAATAAGAGCGGAGCTTCCAACCGGTTGCAGGGTGCCGTATGGGCCCTTTACTAATTGCATATTTTCTGACCAGCCTTGAAACACAAGCCTCTTTTGGTCGGGTATAACAGCTGGCAATGAAACTGTGATCCCAGCACACGATAATTTTTGCAAAAGAGGCTTAACATCAAATTCAGTAGAAATTGGCCAATAACCCGCAATGTTACCATCGCCAATAATAGTCAACGCCTCCATGAAATTATCTGCAAGGTCCGCGGCAGCGCTGGTAGCACTGGCTGATAACAGAGCTCTTTTTTTCTTTGAATAAGCCCTTATTCGGATTTTCTGAGCCGCTACATCGATCATTACCAAGAAAAACACCGCCGCGACGGCCGTTGATCGAGTACATCCTCATGGGACCTGGATAACCAGGTGGGTACCATATGCTGGGGCCACGACCCCAACAGGGACAGTTCCCTGAGAAATGTTATCGCCCCCGGGATATTCGAGACCTCACAAACCGCGCAGCGGATAAACATTCTATACCTCGATATCTTCGAGCTTGCTAGCAAGAGCTTCAATACGCTCTAAAAATAATTCCAAAGAATCAATTGTTTTTATATCCTCACCAGAGGGTGTTTGCTGCCCCTCGAGCCTGGCAAGCAAGTCAACATCTGCCTCTCCTCGTTCGGCTGATAGTGCGGCGTATGCATCACCCAATTCATCAGCAACTAACAAACTTGCCATCAAAAGCAATCTATTCTCACCTACCTGACCTACTGACTCCGCGATCTCAATCACGCGTTTATCAATATATTCAGCGAGGCGAGCTAAATGTTCCTCTTGGCCATCTTCGCAGGCAATAACGTGGTTTCTGCCATTAATCGTGATCGATAAATCACTCATACTTTCTCTTTTTCCGCTCAGATTAATTTCAGACGTCGTTTGTCAAAATACAATTCAATCGCTTAATGATAATCCCTACACGATCGGCCATCTTTTCNTTCTGCAATCGCAGCTGNGCGCATTCTGCCNGAGCCTCGTCNAACTGACGCACACAACGCTCCTGATTAGNAACAACTGNTNNAACATNCNACNTTTTNANAGCTACCTGCTCAAGACGAGCCGTTACATTTTCTAATCGATCGCGTATTTCNGCTAGACGTGACATTGATAAACCCATTGTTTNNTGATTAGTTCTNCNGCACNAACACAATGNCGCAATANGAAAAAACTNCTAGCAACAAATTGCAAGTGTTTTTGCACCANTNNNTTTNTCAAGTTCAANTNAAGATNNTTTTCACAAATAANCCTCACTTTACCAAGCAAGAANTGTTGACGGTTCTTAGGCNACGCGGCATGCTNTAATNNTNAAATNAGATATTAAACATTAGCCACNCAGCATACAANANATGACAGATAACTTAGCTATTAATGANGCNGAACCAAGNCACACGGAAATGGCAAATGCTATCCGAGTGCTATCAATNGACGCCGTTCAGGCAGCGAATTCCGGGCACCCCGGGGCNCCAATGGGAATGGCTGATATCGCCACCGTGTTGTTCACTCGCTTTTTAAANTTCGATTCTAGCAATCCGGANTGGGCTGATCGAGATCGTTTCGTTCTTTCGAATGGCCATGCNTCAATGCTGCTTTACAGCTTGCTGCATTTAACAGGCTACGAGGACATGAGCGTCGATCAATTACGCACGTTTCGTCAACTNGGTAGTCGCACAGCTGGCCATCCTGAGTTTGGCCATGCGGCAGGTGTGGAAACCACGACCGGGCCACTAGGACAAGGCATCGCAAATGCAGTCGGAATGGCNATTGCCGAACGACTTTTAAATGCGCGCTTTGGTGATGAAATTATCAACCATCGCACATATGTNTTCGCCGGAGACGGTTGCCTCATGGAAGGCGTGAGCCACGAGGCTATATCACTNGCNGGACATCTCAAGTTAAANAAATTGATTTTACTTTTNGATGACAACCAAATTTCTATAGATGGCNAGACCTCAATCGCCGTAAGCGATGATCAACAAAGGCGGTTTGATGCTGTTGGATGGCACACACAAGCTGTTGACGGCCACGACCCAGAAGCGATCGCAGAAGCAATCGATAATGCCCAAAAAGAGGGTCGACCATCGATGATAGCGTGTAAAACAATAATAGGNTACGGGGCGCCCAATAAACAAGGAAGCGAAGTCACACATGGTGCACCCTTGGGTAATGAAGAGATTGCNGCAACGCGAGAGCAACTAAACTGGCAACATGACCCTTTTGTTATTCCTGAGGCAGTTTCGAACGCATGGAGTAGTGCCGGCGCGAGATGCCAACANGAATTCCAATCATGGAGAATGCGCTTAGATAAGCTAGACGAGAAAACNAGAGATCAATTTAAATGTCGAATGGCTGGAGACTTGCCCGAGCAATGGACTGAAGCNATAACAGATTTCAAAAAANAAGCAGCAGCCAAGCAAGACCGGCTCGCGACCCGGCAGGCATCCAAGCTTACACTTGATGCACTCAGCNCAGTGATTCCCGAATTAATAGGTGGTTCAGCTGATTTAACTGGATCCAACCTCACTAAGGCTAATGATATGAAGCCCATCGGNCCTCATGATTTCTCGGGCAACTATATTTATTACGGNGTACGGGAACATGGCATGGCGGCAGCAATGAACGGCATGGCACTTCATGGAGGCGTTATTCCTTATGGAGGTACTTTTCTGATATTTACTGATTATTGCCGTCCCTCAATTCGCCTCTCGGGGCTCATGGGGCAGAGAGTCATTTACGTAATGACACACGATTCTATTGGACTGGGCGAAGATGGNCCTACTCATCAACCAGTAGAACATTTGGCTGCGTTGCGAGCTATTCCAAACGTAAGAGTATTCCGNCCAGCTGACGCAACTGAAACGGCTGAATGTTGGGAGCTAGCATTAAAATGTGCGGTAGGACCNTCNATAATCGCATTAACCCGGCAGGGTGTNGCACCGGTCCGCAATCNATTCTCCTCAGATAATCTAGCCAGCAAGGGTGCNTACATTCTTAGAGAGCCAGATGGTGATCGTCAGGCTACAATAATAGCTACTGGATCAGAAGTTGAGATTGCGTGTGCAGCTCGAAAAAAATTACAAAACGATGGGATTGCAACGGCTGTAGTTTCNGCACCCTGCCTTGAATTATTTGACCAACAGGACGAAACATATAAACAGNCAATACTCGGGGCTGGGCGCCCCAAAGTCGCTGTTGAAGCNGCGGTGAGATTCGGCTGGGAACGCTATATAGGCTCAGATGGTATATTCGTTGGAATGACGTCATTTGGGGCCTCAGGGCCAGCCGAAGACCTATACACCCATTTTGGCATTACACCCGAGGCAGTTGTTGGTGCAGTGAAAAGTCGCATTTAATTATGGCTGTATCCTCTATGCTTGAACCTCGCCGNCATTCAGTTTNCATCNGCGCCACANTTTGAATTAAGATAGCAGGANCCAATAGTAAAAGGCCGGCTAGTAAATTTGGGGGAGTTCCTATGGTAGTGAAAGTTGCAATAAATGGATTTGGCCGCATTGGCCGTCTGGTTTTGCGTGCTGCTTANGAAGCAGATCGCAATGANATAGANTTTNTAGGAATAAATGATCTGGGTTCGGTCAAAGCCAACGCTCATTTGCTCAAATATGACACNGTACACGGTATCTTCCCTGGAGACATTACNNCGGGAGAGGATTGGATTGATTTGGGTAAAGGCAAGATCAAGGTCACAGCTGAACGTGACCCTAAAAAACTGCCTTGGGGAGAATTGGGTGTTGATGTAGCCCTTGAATGTACCGGTATTTTTGTTAGCAAAGAAGATGCATCAATGCATATAGAAGCTGGTGCCAAAAAAGTCCTCATATCCGCACCAGCGAGCGGCGTTGATCTGACGTTGGTGTATGGAGTAAATAATGATCAGCTTTCTGCTGAACATAGCGTGATTTCAAATGCTTCATGCACCACTAATTGCTTAGCACCTGTTGCCTACGTTCTGAATAATGCTATTGGCATTGAACAGGGTTATATGACAACCATTCATTCGTTTACCGGGGATCAGCGGACTGTTGACACACTACACAGTGACCTCCGCCGGGCACGTTCNGCCTCAGAGGCCATGATCCCAACTTCAACGGGTGCAGCAAAAGCGGTCGGATTAGTGTTACCCGAACTTGACGGGAAACTTGATGGAACAGCCATACGTGTCCCAACTCCGAACGTNTCACTAATTGATTTCAAATTCAATGCAAGNCGCACTACNACTGTTGAAGAAGTTAACGATGCCATTTNTAAAGAAGCAAACGGCAAGCTCAAAGGCGTTCTAGCAACTAACGAAGCGCCTTTAGTCTCNGTTGATTTCAACCATAATCCCGCNAGTTCAGTGTTNGATTTAACACAAACCCAAGTAATTGAAGGATCNTTGGTCAGAGTTTTATCGTGGTATGATAACGAGTGGGGTTTCTCAAANCGTATGTCTGATACAGCAGTNGCACTGGGGTCNTTAGACTGAGCCAACTTCATAAANCTGTNACTATTCATAGCCTGGCACATGTGAGGCTGGCATTGAGTGTTGCATCAGCTATTCCAAGACCAATTTTACTANTGAGTGCGCTTGGTGCGGCCGGAACAGTTGGCCCAGGTTGGTTCCAAGCTGTTATAAGAAAGGGTAAGACCGAATTTCCGGATGTGATNGTNAAGGCAATGCTNGATTGTGGAGACAGCCCAGGGCACGCTCTAGCAGCTTTGCGCCAGGGNNTTGATTATNTTCGCTTTGATGGTATNNGTGCCGATAAAGTTGCAGATATTGCCCTTCAAACTGATTCTAAGCTTATTCGCACCCGCCCCGAATCACTCGACTTGTATCACTTAGAGTTAACCGGCCAAAAAATTGACACGGCGTGTCGCACATGGCTTTTGGACGCGAATTGAATACCTTAGCAAGGATTGCTCTGACAAGTTGAAAATACTCTCTGGCTCTTGTATTGCTCAATCAGAAAATTGAATCATAATCGATAGGGAATGAGCATGAAAGTTACTCAACGTGTCAAAAAGATACTGGCCAATTATGAAAGCGATTGCGCCGGAACGAAAGCCAACCTAGCGCGTATTCTCATGCATGGACGTCTTGGAGGAACCGGCAAATTACTCATTTTGCCCGTCGATCAGGGGTTTGAGCATGGCCCCGCTAGAAGCTTTGAAAAGAATCCGTCGGCCTACGACCCTCATTATCATTTTCAATTGGCCGTAGATGCCGGGCTTTCGGCATATGCCGCGCCACTTGGAATGATAGAAGCAGGAGCTGACAGTTTTGCTGGTGCAATTCCAACTATTTTGAAACTCAATAGCTCAAACAGTCACGCCACGTCTAAGGACCAAGCCGTTTATGGCAGTGTAAATGATGCCTTAAGACTTGGCTGTTCCGCTATCGGTTTTACTATTTATCCAGGTTCAGACGATCAATTCGAATTAATGGAAGAATTTCGCGAGCTTGCAGAAGAGGCTAAGGCGGTTGGCCTTGCTTGTGTATTGTGGTCGTATCCGCGAGGTGGAGATCTTACGCGCGAGGGAGAAACAGCCATAGATGTTTGTGCTTACGCTGCACATCTAGCTGCCGAATTGGGCGCACACGTGATAAAAGTAAAACCACCGACTGGTGTGCTTTTTCAAGCAGAAGCTAAGAAAGTATACGAAGACAACGGAGTGGACATCTCAACGCTGACTTTGCGTATAGCGCATGTAATTAAAGCGACTTTCAATGGCCGGAGGATAGTAGTCTTTTCAGGAGGTGAGGCTAAAGATTTGGATGGCGTTCTCAAAGAAATACGCGAGGTGAGAGATGGAGGTGGTTCAGGCTCAATAATAGGGCGCAATACATTCCAACGCCCGAGAGGAGAAGCTTTGGAAATGCTGAGCACTATAATTAAAATTTATCAAGGGAAAGCCTAATATTCCTTGCTCAGCTTTGCTTATCTTTCAAAACGTCAGCTTCCGACAATGTCTGCTATCTTGCCTTAAACAACATATAGTAAGATATTGACCTAGTACAATTGACTTCTTTGGCTTGATTGGGAGGCGCTTAGTGGAATACAAGACAATTTCAATTGAACCTATCGCAGGATCATGCGGGGCAGAAGTTTCGGGCGTTAATCTTGCAAAAGCTATAAACCGCAAAACATTCACCGAAATTTATAAGGCCTGGGTTGACATATCAAGTGTTGTTTTTTCGAGATCAGAAAATCACGTCGGACCAATATTTGAAATTTGCAAAAAAATGGGGCGGCATTCATGTCCATCCTTTTGTGAGAGGACTTCGCCGATATCCTGAAATTCTTGAAGTTAAGAAAACTGAGACTGATACCTATACATTCGGTAATCGTTGGCACACTGACCAGATGTTTGCACCGCGGCCAGCAAAAGCAACGCTATTGTATGCAAAAGAAACCCCGACAGTCGGAGGGGACACTCTCTACGCGAATATGTATGACGCATACGAAGCCCTATCACCGGGCATGAAAAAAATGCTTGAGCCAATTAGAACGTTTAATGTCGGTGACGGAAACAAACGCAGTGCCAAATATGGGAACCGTGAAAACCGCTACAAAGGTGCGAGTGCTAAACCAAAGGTGCCCCCAAAGGGGGTTAAAACAAACTCCCAACATCCTCTCGTTCGCACGCACCCAGAGACGGGAAGAAAGGCGCTTTATATCGGTGTGCATACGCAGGAATTGGTCGGATTTTCTGGAGAAGAAGGAAATTTTTTAATTGACATGTTACGTACACACTGCACGAAAGAAGAGTTTATTGCGCGATTTAATTGGCAAAAAGATTCAATTGCAATCTGGGATAATCGTTGTCTACAACACTACGCCGTCTCAGATTATCCGGGTCAAAGGCGTCGCATGCATAGGATAACCATAAAAGGCGACAAACCCCGCTAGCAATATTGCGAGATAGTATGATTAAAGAAAGACGCACCGAATATAAAACGCTTGATGTAGCCCCTTTAGCTGGTGCCATGGGAGGTGAAATTATAGGGGTCGACTTATCAAGGCCCGTCAAACGTGAAGTGTTCCGCGATATTCATCAAGCCTGGCTCGACCATAGCATGATTTTCTTTCGCAATCAGGATTTATCTCCCGCTGGTCTGGTGCGATTTGCCAGAAAGTGGGGTGCCATACACACCCACCCATTTATGCCTACAATGAGAGGCCATCCTGAAATATTGGAATTGATCAAGAACCCGAGTGATAAACGCAATTTTGGTAATTTATGGCATACTGATCAGAGCTTCGTCGCGAAACCAGCCAAAGCAACCATACTACACGCAATAGAAACACCTCCCGTTGGCGGCGATACAATGTATTCTAACATGTACCTAGCGTATGATGCGTTATCTGCTGGGCTGAAGAAATTACTTGCTAATATTAGAGTTGAGAATACTGGCAACCGTAATAGAAGACGTGGAGGACAAGACAAGCGTGATCGATATAAAGGTCATAGCCACGTAAAACCCGTTAATCCGCCACCTGAAATCGATACCATAAGCCACCACCCTATAATCCGCACTCATCCTGAGACCGGCCGCAAAGGACTTTATATCAGCTCACACACTCAAGGATTTGCAGATTTCGATTTTGAGGAGTCGTTACCTATAATAGAGTTTTTATTAGAGCATATAAGGCGTCCAGAATTTACTGCCCGTCTCCGCTGGCAGCCCGGCACAGTCGCAGTGTGGGACAATCGTTGTGTCATGCATTACGCTGTTAATGACTATCAAGGTCAACGCCGTTGCATGCAAAGGATCACTATCAAAGGTGATAAGCCTCGGTAAAAAAAGACTATGATTACGCTAACTTTGCTACAGCATGTCGTAAGACTGTGTGCGCTTTATCCATAACCTGCGTTCGCCAATTAGTGTCCAAAGGGTAGAACATTCTCCCGGTGTTCGTTCTAAGAAATGCTTGCAGAGAATATGTACCGAACTCCATGACTGCTGCACCTAATGGAACTGGGGGCAAGTTGGCAATTAAGCTTTGAGCGAATGGACCAGGGGCCGCTGCAGACAAAGTGTCATCTAGTTCTGCTCTAGCACCAAACCAACGGCTCGCGCGATTGCCTATTGGTGTTCCCCTACCAGCACAGGCAATCAAATCACATTCTCCATAAAAACCCGGCCCAGTCCTTACATCAATCACACCTATTCTCTTAGCTCGAGAAAGATACCTGCCAATGAGAGTTCTTAGTTTTTTTTCCGGCGAAAGCTCGGCTTTCCGTTGTGTAACCTGTTGCGGTTTTCGCAGTTTTTTACCAGTCCTTACAAATTCTTTATATCGGCTCTCCGCAGCGACCAAAAGAGCATCATTCCAATTGCTTTCAGAAATTGACGATCTCTTTTTAGGTACAAATTTCCAGTTCGGTGCCACACTATGAACGAGTAAGATGGCTACCCCTCGGGGGAGCTCACGCCTTATAGCCCCTGCCAGAACACAACACTGTATTGCAGAGGCACAAAGGCCCTCTCCCTCGCGGGCTCCCGGCGTTAAAACCAACACTGAAGGTGCATCCGGTGAACCTATTCTCACAACATCAAACACACAGCTCATATCTCCTAGGTTGTCCATCGTCCAAAATTCAAAACCATTAGCCTCGCATATACTGCGAAACTTTATTTTCGCAGCTTCAGCTGTTTGCTCAAAAAAATTAGCAGCTAATTCAGGCAAAACATGGACCCATCTGTGTCATTCGGGATAATGGTAAATCAACACCCCGAACTCGAATGCTTGACAGCCCTAGTGAATAGAAAATCCGAATAGGTGCACCGGTGAGTGAGAGGTTTGCCACCAAATCTATAATAAGCATACGCCAGTGATATTCATGTTCCCTAACATTCTTAAATTCTCTGTCCAGCGAATTGTCCAACACGGGCGATTCTAAGAATGTTGGTAGCGCCCGGTGTTCCGAAAGGAACCCCAGCAGTTATTACAATACGATCTCCTATTTCAGCAAACCCATCAGAGAGCACCCGATCGCTTGCGAACCTAACCATCTCTGAAAAATCGCGCGCATCGTTGGTATGTACACTGTGGACACCCCACACTGCGGATAGCTTCCGTGCCGTCTCAACAGAAGGTGTTAATCCTATTACCGGTACATCAGGCCTTTCACGCGCTGCACGACGCGTGGTNGAACCGGATGTTGTATATGTTACGATTGCTTTTGCCGAAAGTGTTTCCGCTACCTGATTTGCNGCTGCGCTGATAGCATCCGCGGCGGTTGCCTCTGGCACGACCCTATCAGCCTCAAGATAACGTCGGTGTTGGGCGTCATCTTCGGTATGCTCGACGATCCTGTTCATTATCGCGACCGACTCNATGGGATACTTGCCNGCTGCTGTCTCTGCCGAAAGCATCACTCCATCAGCACCATCATAAACCGCAGTAGCTACATCTGATGCCTCTGCGCGGGTTGGCGTTGGAGCATTTATCATTGATTCCAGCATCTGTGTTGCGACAATTACAGGCTTACCCATACTTCGAGATAAAGCAACAATCCGTTTCTGAAGGGCTGGAACCTCTTCAGGGGGCATTTCGACCCCCAGATCTCCGCGTGCCACCATCACCATATCCGACATTTCAACGAGTTCTGGAAGATGTTGTATCGCGGCAGGCTTTTCAAATTTAGTCAACAATGCCGCTCTATTCTGAATTAGTTTTCTGGCATCCGCTAGATCTTGGGGCCGCTGTACAAATGATAAAGCGCAAATATCAACCCCGTTATCAAGGCCAAAATTCATGTCTCGTAAATCCTTCTCCGTTAATGCCGATAACGGAAGTAATACGCCCGGAACATTTACCCCCTTGCGATCCGAAAGGCCACCGCCAGTTATCACTTCAGTATCGGCAAAATCCGGCCCGCTNTCTTTTACCTTTAGNCGGATTTTACCGTCATCNAGAAGAAGGTCCGTTGTTGCATTGAGAGCAGCAAAAATTTCAGCGTGTGGAAGTGTTACCCGCTTCTCACTTCCCGGGTTGTCTTCTAATTCNAGCCTAAAAGCATCACCTACATTGAGTTCAACAGCGCCCNCAGAAAACTGACCGATGCGAAGTTTTGGCCCCTGTAGATCCATCATTATCGCAATAGGACGACCAGTTTCCTTCTCAACATCCCGAATGATTTCAATGTTTGATTTTTTGTCCGCGTGCGTCCCATGGCTGAAATTTAGACGGAATACATCAACCCCAGCCTGAAACAAAGCCCGAATGATCTCTGGTTGCTCTGAAGCCGGGCCAAGTGTGGCAACGATCTTTGTTTGGTGTTTGCGTCGCATGGGTAGACAGTAGTGGAACTTGCATTTGAAATCAGCATTCAAATACCTTTTTTAGGACTTTTTTTATNATNTANTCTTNGCACGCCTGTTAATTGGGGAGCCAAGAAATAAAACTTGATCGATTTAGGTTGATTTCATGTTATTNGCAGCAACTCTTTCAGACNATTTTATGGATGCTCAAATTATATCCATTGATTACAATGCCAAGGTATANATGCGNAACGCACGCTTTTATGCAACCATCAAAGTGAGAGTTTTNGCATTAAANTGGTTNAACGACCTTTTGTGGGTATAACAATGGAGATAAATATGGATGACAACACTGTTGTTGAGCTTGAAGCTGCTGCTTTCCGCAGACTGGTGAAACATTTGCAAGAAAGAACCGACGTACAAAATATCGATCTAATGAATTTGGCGGGGTTTTGNCGCAACTGTATGTCCAAATGGTATCTTGCCTCTGCGAAAGAAAAAGGGCTCCAAATNGACTATGAAGGTGCGCGAGAAATTGTGTACGGCATGCCATACGACGAGTGGCGTACCAAATATCAACTGGAGGCAACGCCGGAACAAATTGAGAAGTATAAAGAAACCCAAAAATCCTAACCTATTGCTTTTCAANANTCGGCGAATCAGATAAGCGTCTTTGTTAATCGTATTCTTTGAGGATTTTTNAAATGGCAGATGTCAGCGGAGTTTNAGGCGATCGTTTGAGAGCTTTTATTGAGCGAATTGAACGGTTGGAAGAGGAGCGGNTAGCNCTCANTGATGATATACGAGAAGTGTATGCTGAGGCCAAGNCCACAGGCTTTGATCCAAAGATAATGCGCCAGCTAGTACGTTTACGCAAAATGGAATCNTCAGATCGGGAAGAACAGGNATATCTTTTAGATACCTACAAAGCAGCNCTNGGAATGATAGCCCTACCTCTGGAGTCGGACAAATCNGTAGTACCNGCAACGCAGCTTATATCTGAAGCCAGAACATCTCCAGAAGCTTGATAAACGNCTGACAACAACAAAACNNCACTTACTNAANAATAATAAATNAGTCATNACCCTCAATTCCANTGTTCGGGCGCGAGCANCGGAGGTGGCGCTGGCGGTGCTGATGGCCCTGACTGTCCNCACGGCGGCACCACACAACTACCCGATCGGTTTTGCNCNGGATCACCATTCCATATAATTTTACCGGGATTACCTGGGGCCGGCGGAGGTGGTACGGTCCNATTTATNACATCTTTTTTTTCAGATTGCCCTTTGGATTGTCCCGGCCCTATCNCGTTAGACTTACCCGTATGGCTGGATCCATCTTTTTGACCAAAATCATTATTTTTNCCGGGAACATTACTTTGATTAGTTTTACNTTTTTCACCCGATGCACCCTTAGAACCTGATCCGCNCTTTTGTATAAGCCTAGTTTCTTCCTCAGCCTGNCCGATTTTTTTAGGGTCGCCCTTTTTGCCAGATCTGGCTTGTNGACTAGCCCCTCCCTTTGAGCCCGGNTTGTCGCCCTGCACAGGCTCACCTTGANGGGCCGANCCGCTTTCTTTATCCGTTTTGCCCTTATTTTCGCTTCCATCGGACATTACAAAAATAATTTTTGATTTTGCCCCCGCAACTGGCACTCCATCAATGAAAGCAAGGATTTGGATAAAAATCGGTTCCTTAGGGACGATTTGAGGNGCAGTATATGTNGGCTGAAAGTCCCTACTGAGTCTGCCCTTCTGAGCCTCTGCAACACCAACCGCATCTATAGACCAGCTTAAACGNGCGTTNGGGGGTAAATTAGATAGGTTTGCCCCAAGTTTAACNGTCTGGCCTGGATTGACAGCTATAGNGGCGGGCGTAATTTCAACTTTAATAGCTTCTGCATTAACAGGTGACTCNCTCATAAAAANCGAGAGCATTATGACTACGATCCTTATCAGCAAGGTTTTGTTATATCTTTTTATCAACCTGAATAACCTTTCGATAATTGGCCGAATTGAAATTTTTTGAATAATCAGCCCTACTCAGTAAACAATCATTTTTAAGTAGTTTTGGANAGTGTCTCGTNTTGTAAGCCAAATAACAATCATTTTCTACCAACGCAGCATGCCANNCTTACAAACTAATTTATGGGTGCCAAATCAACACACCTGGATCAATCTGAAATGTATTTTTTATGGATAAAAAATGCCCAACACTCGTTCCATTGTCTCTAAACGAACAACTTACTGATCTAAATTTAAACCATCCGATTGTCAGAANCCAAAGAAACNATAGAAAGTGCATGGCAAGGGATGATTTTCAAACCAATCCATTGTATGGTTNAACTGGTCATNTTACCTGGACTNAATTTCTCATGAAGACACTTGTCACTGGCGTAGCCGGGTTCATAGGTCATTACGTTGCACTAGCCCTGCTCGCACGCGGTGACAACGTAGTTGGCATAGACAACCTCAATGACTATTACGATGTTTCACTTAAGGAAGCTCGTTTAAACCGTATTTCTAAGAACAAAAATTTTCAATTCGCCTGCGGTAATGTTGCTGACNGTAACTTTATGGACAATTTGTCAGAGAAACATCCACAAATTAGCAANGTAATACATTTAGCAGCTCAGGCTGGAGTACGCTATTCNCTTGAGAATCCGTCAGCTTACATAGAAGCTAATGTAATGGGCCAATTAGTTATTCTAGAGTTNTGTCGCGCACTCAAAAATATCAAACACCTTGTTTATGCCAGTTCATCTTCAGTTTATGGGGGCAATACAAAAGTTCCATTTGCTGTTGAAGATAGAACAGATACACCAATTTCGCTGTATGCTGCTACAAAACGCGCCGATGAATTNATGGGGCATTGCTACAGCCATCTTTTCAAAATCCCTAGCACAGGTTTACGCTTTTTTACTGTTTACGGGCCGTGGGGCAGGCCAGATATGGCAGCGTACTTGTTCACTAAGGCAATGTTAGAGGGAGAGCCAATTANAGTCTTCAATAATGGCGATATGGAACGCGACTTTACATACATTGATGATATTATTGCTGGCATCTTATCTTGTCTCGATAACCCACCAACGCAAAAAACGGGCGAGGCTCCCCATAGAGTTTATAACATTGGCAATAATTCACCCGAGCCGTTAATGCGTTTTATCGAAATTCTAGAGNATTCAACGGGCTGCAAAGCCGAAATAAACTTCCAACCCATGCAACCTGGTGATGTTAAAGCAACCTTTGCGGACATAGGACCTATGCAACGCGACTTCAATTACACACCNAAAACGCCCATCGAAATTGGTTTGCCTAANTTTGTTGCTTGGTTTCGTGAATATCACGGTATCTAGCTAATTNTCAAAATGCGTCCACAGTTAGGCTTGGNCCATTCAATGTNACNAATTANCCTAGTCCNCTCAACNTTTANGGACCATAAAAACTTTTTCAAATTTAATGTAAAAAAAGGCCTCATTTATCTGNGATAGAGCGCATTTAAATCTTTCCCGTATTGGGAAAGAATATTATGCCGGCGCAGTTTTAAGGTGGGGGTCATCATNCCGTTTTCTACNCTAAATGCNTGTGGGATAACAATAAAGCGCCTTACTCTCTCAATTATCGATAACTTTTTATTTACTNGATCNACCGACTGNTCAATGCCTTTAACGAACTCAATGTCTTTTATAAANAGNTCTATATCNTGATCGNNTTTNTTCTTGGAGGCCCACTNNGANNCATAATCCACTGACGGAACAATCAANGCCACCAAATGTGGTTGNTTGTCCCCAAACACTAATGCTTGTTCAATCTCCATCGTCTCGGTAAGCATAGATTCCACTCGTGCTGGCGATATATTATCGCCGCCTGAGTTTACTATTATGTCCTTTTTCCGATCCGTAATTTCAATATATCCGTCCTCGTCCAGCACTCCAATATCCCCAGTGTAAAGCCAACCATCGCGAATCGTTTCATNTGTCTCGTCTGGTCTATTCCAGTAACCATCCATCAACAGCTCACCCCGAACGAGNATTTCGCCATCATTNGCAATTTTTACTTCTACGCCACTCAAGGGGGGGCCCACAGTACGNAGTTTATTCTTTGCATACGCATTGCAGCTTACGACNGGAGCTGACTCCGTCTGCCCATACCCTTGAAGAATATTTAACCCCAAAGCCAAGAATTCCACTCCAACGTCGTAGTTTAATGCAGCACCGCCAGAGACAAAAGTTTTCAGTTTGCCACCGAANCGGGCTCTAATTTTTCGACGCACCAAATATTCTAATGCTGTATCTTGGAGTCTTTCTTTAATTGTTAATCTTGNCATCGACTCATACTTTTTGCGTCCCAAGGCAATAGTCGTTTCNAAGAGGTTTTTTTGCATCCCGCCCACACCCTCAATGCCNCGACGAATACGCGCACGTATCGCCTCATAAAGCCGCGGCACNGCCGCAATAATGGTAGGCTGCACTTCGGCCATATTAGCTACAAGCTTATCAGGTCCCTCTGCATAAAAAATTTGTGCACCNATTGATATTGGCANAAATTGACCACAGGTATGTTCGTAGGAATGCGATAACGGAAGNAATGATAAAAAGATCTCACAACCCTGCTTAAAGCCTGGCACATCCCGCAAAAACATNTGAGCGCCCGTACAATTGCAAAGGATCGCNCCATGACTGAGCAGNACCCCTTTTGGGTTTCCTGAGGTNCCCGAGGTATAGATTATACAGGCGGCGTCAGTCCGNTTAATATCNNCAATCAGTTTATCTCGGCNGAGCAACGGACCNTCACTCAACANATNACCCCAGTGGCATATCTTAAATTCNCCAACNTCCGATGTCACTGAGTGATCCATGATNACAACCATTTCNATTGCTGGGNCTTTCCGTNCNGCAGNCANAAGCTTTTCAAGCANAGTTTCTGTCGAAACTATTACAGTCNTTGCTCCACTATCTCGAAGCAGATGNAGATGATCTTCAGAGGTATTTGTGGTNTACGCCGGCGTTGTTATGGCTCCTAATGTCATAATNGCCAGGTCAGCGATAAGCCACTCAGGGCGNTTCTCAGATACAATTACTACCCTATCGCCCCTTTCAATTCCTCTTTCTTTCAATCCACGAGCTAATGCCAAAACATCATTGGCAATCTTNGACCAACTTTGGGTAATCCAGCATCCCTCTTCCTTGACTGACAAAAATGGTGCGTCACAAAATTTTTCAGCCTGNTTGAAAAAAAGGCCCGGNAGGTTTTTTGCTTCCTCGGATTCGATTTTCTGGCTCAATTTTCTTCCCACATCTTTNCTATACTTCTTGTTTTATAGGTCTTAACACAATATATCGNCTTAAGAAGCTTGGGAGTAAAGTGATGGCCATGAAAGATAGTCTCGGNGTTTTACCAGAGTGGGATCTGAGCGACCTCTATTCANGCAGGGATTCTAAGGAACTTGCGNGCGATATNGAAAANTCCTCTAAAGCAGCAAAGGCATTTGAACAAACATATAAGCACAAAGTTGGNACGCTTTCAGGCACCGAATTGGCATCAGCGATTGAAGAATTCGAACGTATAGACGAAAAACTGAGTGCTATCCTTAGCTTTGCCGGATTAGTGCATGCAGGCAATGTCAGCGATCCAGATATTGGCCGTTTTTATCAAACATCACAGGAAAAAGTTAACGAAATTAGTTCTTTTTTGCTGTTTTTTACACTGGAGATCAACCAGATTGATGATAATGCTCTCGATGAGCTGATGCAAACCGATNAACTTGAGCATTACCATNCATGGCTTCGTGACGTGCGAGCCATGAGACCATACCAACTTGATGATAAACTNGAAGAANTATTGCATGAGAAATCGATGTCTGGGCGCACTGCCTGGATACGCCTGTTTGATCAAACGATAGCAGAAATGCGCTTTCCTTTCCGCGGTCGCAGGATGACGGAAACTGAAATTTTAAACTTATTTTCCGATCCAGCGGCTGAAGTTCGCAAGGAAGCTGCCGAGTGCTTTGGATCCGTCCTTGGAGAAAATGCAAAAACATTTGCACTAATTACTAATACACTTGCAAAAGATAAGGAAATCGAAAACCGTTGGCGTGGATTTGCTNGACCGATTAGCGCACGCAATCTTTCAAATTTTGTTGAAGATGAGGTGGTTGATGCGCTCCTAGAGGCAGTNAGATCTGCGTATCCCAGGTTATCTCACCGCTATTATGCACTTAAAGCAAAATGGTTCGGTTCAGAACAACTTGANTATTGGGATCGCAATGCCCCGCTGCCTCATTCGGACAATCGCATTATTNCTTGGGATGATGCAAAACAAACTATTATNGACGCTTATGGCGAATTTTCTCCACGGCTCGCCAAGGTAGGGCAANGCTTTTTTGATAACGATTGGATCGACGCACCCGTGCGGCNAGGCAAAGCCTCTGGCGCTTTTGCTCACCCNACCGTTCCCTCAGTCCATCCCTATNTGCTTCTGAACTATCANGGTAAGGTNCGTGATGTGATGACGCTAGCACATGAACTTGGGCATGGCGTCCACCAAGTTTTAGCTGCAGAACAAGGCCACCTCATGGCAGANACGCCGTTGACATTGGCCGAAACCGCCTCNGTGTTNGGCGAAATGCTTNCCTTTAAATCCATGCTNAAGACCACACANAACCCGGCTGAGCGCTGCGCNATGATAGCCAGCAAAGTTGAGGACATGTTAAATACTGTNGTGAGACAAACAGCATTCTGTGAATTTGANAAAAACNTCCACGCCGAANGGAAAATNGGAGAAATCACGCCGGATCGTATCGGTGATATATGGCTGANTGGTCAAGAAGAGAGTTTAGGGCCNGCGCTNAAATTTAGTCCNGTTTATAAAAACTATTGGATGTACATACCGCATTTTATNCATTCCCCATTTTATGTTTACGCCTATGCGTTTGGNGATTGTTTGGTAAACTCCCTCTATTCAGTATATGAAGCCGCTGANCCACACTTTGTCGATAAATATCTGCANNTATTATGTGCTGGGGGCACCTTGAGACACAAGGAATTACTTGCTCCATTTNATTTGAATGCNGCCGACCCCGACTTCTGGAATAGGGGCTTGAGCGTTATAGAGGGATTNATTGATGAACTTGAGATACTCGACCTGTAAAGGAAATCAAGCTAATGGTAGAATCGAAAGCTACCCGCAGTGGAGAGCCGGTAAAAAAGCGTAACGTGATAGTCGTTGGTGGAGGCATAGCCGGCATATCAACCGCCATATTCTTATTAGATGATGGGCACCATGTTACTCTTTTCGAGACTGGCCAGCCTGATAAAGGAACCTCGTCGGGAAATGCTGGAGTAATAAGTGTCGCGAGTTGTGTTCCGACCGCCACCCCTCGCACAATAGCAAATGTTCCGTCTATGCTTCTCAATCCCCATGGTCCTCTCATGATTCGATGGAGATACTTGCCTAAATTAATGCCGTGGCTTTCACGGCTTGTTCTAAATGCTACACCAAACCATGTTCAGCGCAATGCGCGCCGCAAAGCCGGGCTTCTTGCCCTGGCCAGTGAAAACTACGAACAGTTATTATCAATTACAGGTCTAAGTGGGTTAACCCATCAGCCTGGATTGCTTACGGTTTTTGAAACAGAACGTGGCTGGCAGCAAGCACAATGGATCTTGAAACTTCTAAGCGATATTGGCCGCGACGTAGAAATCTTGAATTCGAATGAAATTGGACAACTGGAGCATGGCCTGAAACCTATTTTCAAACATGCTTTTCTGACTCCAGATAGCGGACATATACTAGACCCCAATAGATTGATGCTTGGGCTCCATGAGGCATTCCTAGCCCGCGGCGGCGTTCGAAAATCAGAACGGGTTCTGGGTATCACACGAAGTGATCCAAAGTGTGTAACTGTAAGCTCTGCTAATGGGGAATATACAGCGGAACGATTGGTAATAACGGCAGGCGCTTGGTCAAAAAAATTACTTGCAACCATAGGAATAAAAGTGCCTCTTGAGGCGGAACGCGGTTATCACGTTATGTTGCCAACACCCGAACCAGGCCTCAGTCATCCCATAAATGTTTTTGAAGAATCCATGTTTCTTTCTCCTATGAACACAGGACTCAGACTAACGTCGGGAGTTGAACTCGCCAGCACTGATGCCCCTCCGGACTTCACACGAGTTCGTCGAATGATACCCAGAGCGTTGCGGGCGGTGAAAGGCCTTCATCCAGATGAACGTCAAATTTGGATGGGTTGTCGACCATCAATGCCGGACTCTGTTCCCCGGCTCGGCAATATAATAGGACATGAGAACATTTTTGTTGGTTTCGGCGGGGGGCATGTTGGCATGACGCTGGGTCCTACTATAGGGCGCATTAATGCTGACTTGATTTCGGGGCGTGAAATCGATTGTAACCTCAACACCTACAAACTACAGTAAAATGACGGACTCTGATAAAAACAATCTGAGCGGGAGGCTGCGTCGCTATGCCAAGGTAGGAGGCACGATAGGTGGACTGGCTAGCAAAATGGCTACGGCCCGTTTACTGGGGCGCGATCTCAATCAGACTAAGGATGCGCAAGATCTCGAGGTCGCTTTGGGTGGGCTCAAAGGCCCATTGATGAAAGTGGCACAATTACTCGCANCAGTTCCAGATGCCTTGCCATCAANTTATGTAGAAGCTCTTGGACGTCTCCAGACAAATGCCCCCCCAATGGGTTGGCCTTTTGTCAGAAGACGTTTGGTAACTGAGCTTGGCAAAAACTGGGACCAGAAATTTGAANCCTTTGACAGANAAGCCGCACACGCCGCNTCTCTNGGTCAGGTCCATAAAGCCAAATCNNTAGANGGCCAGAATCTTGCGTGCAAATTACAATATCCCGACATGCTTTCANCAGTGGAAGCAGACTTGAAACAGTTGAAACTCGTATTTTCTATTTACGAGCGCGGGACACGCTCCCTCTCAACANGTCNAATACATCAGGAGATAGCCGCCCGTTTACGTGAGGAACTTGATTACGACCGAGAGAGNCGCCACATGGAATTATATTCCGACATGTTNAAAGATGAAAAACANGTTTGTATTCCCNAGCCTNTTGCTAACCTCTCAACGCCGCGACTTATCACCATGACNTGGCTTNANGGNAAACCGCTTTTAAGCTTNAANGATGAACCNCTNGAAGTTAGAAATNTAGTGGCAGAGAATATGTTTCGGGCATGGTATGTTCCNTTTTATCATTTTGGTGTGATNCATGGTGATCCGCATCTTGGAAATTATACAATAGCGCCAAACCAAGTTATCAANTTGCTGGACTTTGGCTGCATNAGANTATTTCACTCCCGTTTTGTANAAGGGGTCATCGACCTTTANGAAGCACTCCGGACTGACGATGAAATGCTCGCCGCCGAGGCCTACGCTTGTTGGGGCTTCAAAGATATNAACAAAGATTTGATGGATGTTCTTAACATTTGGGCNAAATTTATATATTCACCACTTCTCAAAGATAAAGTAACACGCATCCAAGAGTCAGAAAATGGTCTNTATGGAGCGCAAGTTGCCACNAAAGTNTATAAAGAATTACGCAGAGTAGGTGGCGTTACGCCNCCTCGTGAGTTTGTTTTTATGGACCGGGCAGCAATTGGTCTAGGCTCTGTTTTTCTACANCTCAAGGCCGANATTAATTGGCACAAANTGTTCAATGGTCTGATTGAAGATTTNAGAACCGAACNATTACAGGANNGCCAATCTCGNATATTAACGAAATACAAATTACCTTTGCCGGAATAATGNGCCAACACTTTTGTCCAGCTGTTTTGTTGGTCATTATAANNAATNTCAGTACCTTAGATTAAACGCAATACTAATNCGTTCGTCATCTATNTGGCTCGTTTTAACACTNTGCTTTAAGTGACTTCTNAATATTAACATGGTACCNGGTTGAGGNTCGAAACCAACGGCGGCGTTNTTGTAATCATTNAGCTCACTAAATTTCGGGGCTAACATTAAATCGCAATCTGGAGAATGGAACATAATAGGTGATGCTCCTGCCGGGGCTGTTACGAAATAGACCCCGGACANAATNTTATTNGCATGCGCGTGAATTTCTTGGGAGTGACCGCGACCATAAATATTAACCCAGCAATCGGCTATCCGCAGGAGTTCAGANGATTGCTCAATNGCCANCAGGTCTGCAAATTTTNNGGTCTCNACCTCAATATGCCGCACAAGCCCAGCAAANCCGGGACGCTCATGNAGACGANAGTTATTTGAAATNGTTGTNTAAACTTCGCATGACCACGAGTTGGGNAAACCGTTAGGCGTCACTTTNCGCACATCNTTAATTTCACTGANAAGGGATGCATTAAGTGTTTTGGANTCNGCAATCTCGCTCACCTGAACNGGCGTTGGGAACACCAAATTAACTTCAGTTTCAGTCTCNTTCGACATCNACTCATCCCNTCCAGAGATCAAAAATAAAGCTAGANCGCCTCGCNTTTNCTGTCAAAATTCAATAACTATCACACCTGCGACGATTGGACCCATGCGAATATTTGACATTTTTATTTNTAAAAGCGAGTAAATTCTTGGCAAACCTNAAAGTTTTCGGCAGTGTAGANAATNATNAACAAAAAGGGGNTATTTTTCCCTNACTGNTNGGTCTATCCGATCTTAGGAACCTTTNTAATGAAAATNTCCATATTAAAGGAATTGCGGACCGGCGAAACCCGTGTCGCAGCTTCACCAGAGACCGTCAAAAAATTTGTCGATCTCGGCTTTAACATCTCAATTGAAAAAAATGCTGGCGCTTGTGCCTCNTTCAGTGATNAGGANTATAAAGCAGCTGGCGCTTCTATAGGNGCTANCGCAGCGGCCACCATAAGGGGNGCTGATNTAGTCCTAAAGGTTCAACGCCCGATGATTGCCGGNGAGNANAAAAATGAACTCGCTGCATTTACCAAAGGCCAAATTCTAATCTGTCAGATGAATGCGCTGACAGAATNAAAATTTATTTTGGCAATGGCGAAAGCTGGTGTCACTGGCTATGCAATGGAATTGATGCCTCGAATCACGCGCGCACAATCGATGGATATTTTATCCTCNCAATCAAACTTGGCTGGCTANAAGGCAGTGCTCGATTCNACTATTCATTATGGTAGGGCCTTGCCTATGATGATGACAGCAGCGGGAACTGTTCCCCCNGCACGTATCTTCGTCATGGGTGTCGGTGTGGCGGGTCTCCAAGCAATAGCAACCGCTAAACGTCTCGGCTCCATTGTAACAGCCACAGATGTACGCCCTGCGACAAAGGAGCAGGTAGAGTCGCTTGGTGGAAAATTCATAGCGGTGGAGAANCNAGAATTCAGNAAGGCACAGACTGCAGGTGGGTANGCGAANGANATGAGTGNCGATTANANGCGCAAACAATCTCGTTTAATTTCCGANCATATANCAAAACAAGATATTGTTATTTGNACTGCACTAATACCAGGNCGTCCCGCTCCNAAACTCGTCTCCAATGCNATGCTTAAAATGATGAAACCGGGTTCTATTNTTATTGATCTTGCAGTCGAAGCTGGGGGGAATTGTGCCGGCTCAAAACTAGGACAAATCGTAAAATANAATGGGGTTACNATTGTTGGTTATGATAACGTTCCAGGTAGGCTTCCAGAGGAANCTAGTAAACTGTTTTCGCGTAACTTATTCAATTTTCTCGCNNCATTTTTTGACANGAAAATGNANAAACTTGTNTTCGACCCCAAAGATGAAATNATTGANGGCATAAANGTAACNGAAAACGGNGCGGTNNTGCACCCAAAANTNAAGAGGAGGGTTAGTCGNAAGGCGTCCTCAGGAAAGGCATCNNCTAACGTCACGAGGAAAAAAACTGNGAANGCAGCAAAGCAAAAAACTNGTAATAATCGCCAAGTACAACGTTCAAAAAAAGTTGTGAAAGGAGCCTAACGGCCATGGTCCTAGAATCGACGCTTGATCAAGAACAAAGTGTGACTGAAATACTCAAAGACGGTGCCGAGCAAGGTGCCAGCCTCATTCAAACCACCGCCATTGCAAATTCTGACGGTAGCTTTATTTCCATGTTCACCATCTTCATCTTAGCCATTTTTGTGGGATATTATGTAATATGGAATGTGACACCCGCACTGCATTCGCCTTTAATGAGTGTCACAAATGCAATTTCATCAGTAATAATTGTGGGCGCACTTATTGCTGCCGGTCCTAAAGAAATTGATGTTACTGACGTAAATCCTGCAAAGATATTCGGTTTTGTTGCAGTCGTGCTAGCCTCCATCAATATTTTTGGTGGCTTTATGGTTACACAACGCATGCTTCAAATGTACAAAAAGAGAGTAAGGTAAGGGCCTGAAATGGACGAAAACTTCTCTGCGATCGCTTACCTGATCGCTAGCATATTTTTCATTATGGCACTGCGTGGTCTTTCGTCACCCGAGACCGCGCGAAATGGGAATATATTTGGTATTACCGGAATGGTAATAGCCATTGCTACGACACTCGCATCCCCCGCCGTAGTCAGTTATGACTGGATAATAGTCGGTTTAGTAATAGGCGGAGCCATTGGTGATATTATCGCACGCCGAATTCAAATGACAGCACTGCCTCAGCTTGTTGCAGCCTTTCATAGTTTAGTAGGGCTCGCCGCAGTTTTTGTTGCATCAGCTGCATTCTATCAGCCAGCGGCCTACGGGATAGGCGACTTCCTAAACATTCCTACTCCTAGTATGATTGAGATGAGCATCGGAACGGCAATCGGGGCGCTGACTTTCACCGGCTCTATCATCGCTTTTGCAAAATTGCAGGGAATTATGAGCGGAGCCCCTATTGTTTTTTCAGGTCAACACCTACTAAATGCAATACTTGGGGTCATTATGGTGGCGCTGGTCGTAATGATTTGTACCGAACAATCAGAACAACTTTATTGGACCATTGTCGGCATAGCCTTATTACTTGGCATTTCAATGATTATTCCGATTGGTGGTGCAGATATGCCAGTTGTTATTTCAATGCTAAATTCATACTCTGGTTGGGCGGCCTGTGGTATCGGCTTCACACTTTCAAATCCAGCTTTGATCATCGTAGGAGCTCTAGTGGGTTCATCAGGTGCTATTCTTAGCTACGTAATGTGCAAAGGAATGAATAGGTCGTTTATAAGCGTAATTCTTGGTGGGTTTGGAGGTGAGATTTCAACAACAGACAGTGTTACGGGCGATAGAAATGTCCGGGCTGGAAGTGCCGATGACGCTGCGTTCATTATGAAAAATGCTTCAAATGTGATCATCGTCCCAGGTTATGGCATGGCTGTTGCGCAGGCACAGCATGCTCTACGTGAGATGGCAGACTTATTGAAAAAAGAGGGTATTAACGTCCGGTATGCTATCCACCCTGTCGCCGGGCGGATGCCAGGCCACATGAATGTGCTGCTAGCTGAAGCAAATGTACCTTATGATGAGGTGCTCGAATTAGACGAAATAAATAGGGATTTTCCCAGCACGGATGTGGCGTTTGTTATAGGTGCGAACGACGTTACTAATCCTGCAGCCAAAACTGATCCTCAGAGCGCTATTTACGGGATGCCGATTCTTGACGTGGAACGTGCAGCAACCGTGCTTTTTATAAAACGCTCACTCGGATCTGGTTATGCTGGCGTTGATAACGAGTTATTTTTCCGTGAGAACACTATGATGCTGTTTTCAGATGCGAAGCAAATGTGCGAGGACATTGTTAAAGCACTAGAATAAAAAAAGGCGGGTCCCTGGGGACCCGCCAATGAGCTTGACTTAAGGGAGGTCTTAGCCAAGCTTCTCCATCGCCTGCTTGACGATGTCGTTACGATGTAGACCGCGTTTCGCGAGTTCCACATCATTTAACACTGATAATTCGCGGTAGGTATCCCGAGCGTCCAAAGCCCTACCAATTGCTTGCAATACTCTCACCCCAACAAACTGCCCGTGTTTACTTCCTGATCTTGAGGCCGTCATAACCAAAGTCCCTTCATGTACTCTTCCATATTCTTTTGATATATACTTTGATCTACTTGCAATCCAACAGAATTGCTGCAACGCACCTATGCAATTTTTGCATGGGTGTAACGTCTATTTCCACGCCAAT
>PBCW01000073.1 GCA_002718015.1 Rhodospirillaceae bacterium | reverse complement strand
AGCTTGCGCAATGTGCACAGCGCCGACTATAACTAACCGTTTTGAAGGATTGAAAACATGTATAAATACACGATTTTCTCCATCTCCTACTATGCGGCTTTTATCAGAAAGGATTGCATTCTTTAATTCTAGTACCACGGAATGATCTAATTCAGGGCCTGCAAATACACGGTTTTCGATAAAGAGGGTCTGGGTGCCATCTTGAATACGGGTAATGAGAGCGGCAGGCTTTCTTTCCATTCGCGCCGTATTAAGGGATTCAAGCAAAGAACCTTTCATTCTATTCGTTCCACATAAACTTCAATAGTTCCACCGCATGCAAGACCAACCTCCCAGGCCAATTCATTAGAAACACTGAATTTAAGAATGCTAGGTTTGCCGCTTTGCATTACCGCCATAGCTGTTTCTATAACCGATCCTTCAATGCATCCACCTGATACCGAACCGACGAAAGATCTGTTGTTGTTGACGGCAAGCTGACTGCCGACTGGGCGCGGAGATGATCCCCAGGTGCTTACCACAGTTGCGAGTGCGACACAGTGACCACTAGCTAGCCAGGACGATGCTTGATCGAGAATATCATCTTGCATATTTANTTCCGGGCTGGTCATGCTGCGCGCTCTCGCCAATTATTCATTGAAATTTTTTCGTGAGGTATGTTGCGGTTGAGTGTATCTGCAAGCTGACTTAGACTATTNAAATTATGTACTGATCTAAAATCATCGACAAAGGGCAAGATGGCCCGAACTCCCAATGGCTTGGGTTCNAAGGCGTCATACCTTAAGAGGGGATTAAGCCAAATCAACTTATTACATGATTTATGAAGCCGTTCCATAGCGGCTNTAAGCCCCATGCCTGCGTCTCGATCNAGACCATCAGAAATCAAAAGGATAACCNCATTTTGTGCCAATGTTCTGCGCGACCANCTTTTATTAAACTCCTCTAAGCAGNGGCCGATTCTNGTTCCTCCCGACCAATCGTCAATCGCAGCGGAAACAGTCTTTAGCGCTGCATCAACATCTTTTTGGTGCAATAACCTTGTTATGTTTGTTAGGCGTGTACCAAAAAGAAAACTTTGAACGCGATCTCGGTCATTTGTCAGAGCGTGAATNAAATGTAAAAGCATGCGAGAATAACGTTCCATAGATCCCGATATATCGCATAGTACAGTGAGCGGTGGCGGNCGATACTGNCGCGACTTCTTNTTCAANGGAATGTAATCACCNCCGTAACGTAAAGANTNTCTNANCATTGATTGAATATCNGTACGCGTACCGCGGAAATGAGAATGAAAGCGCCTTGTTGGTATTTCTTTAAGAGGCAGTGTCAATTTTTTCATTATTTTTTTTGCTTCTTCCATTTCTGCTTTTGTCATTTTCTCGAAATCTAGTTCGCGTAGCACTTCATTNTGGCTCCAGGTCATAACTGAATCGAATTGTTTCTCTGGTTCANGTGCNTCTAATTGTNCATTCAGGTGGTGATAATCCGGGAATGCCTCAGCCAACCTGGGCAAAATTAACTCTGTTTCATCTACAGTATCGTCTGCCAAGGAGGGAAGTGCTAGGGACATCATACGCTCTAGGAATTTTGGATTGCGCCAAAAAATGTGGAACGCCTGATTGAAAACCTCTATTTGATCATGTCGATTGACAAACACGGCGTTCAGACACCAGTAAAAATCAGAACGTTGTGATAGCTCTATTTTGTTAACCGCTGTGATAGCATCAATTACACTTCCGGGCCCAATAGGTAATCCCGCTGAGCGCAGGAGCCGAGCAAAATGTAATATATTTTCGGCCAACTTACCTTGTCCAATGTTTTTATAAGGGCTGCATTCACTATCTGTCATTCGATTTCTCCAGGCGTTGACAGCTCTGCCCTAACTTCTTCAAGTAACTTTCCTGCTTCTGAGCCACGTATCTTCTGAATATCATCCTGATACTTTAGTAAAGCTCCCACAGTATCGTCTATTATATTTGAGTTCAGGGATACACAATCTAATTGTGTTAGCGCATGAGCCCAGTCTATAGTTTCTGCTACCCCCGGAGCTTTAAATAAATTTCCAGATCTAAGTTTTTGCACGAACCCAACAATCTGCGCTGACAGTTCCAATGATGCCTTTGAGGCTTTTACCGAGATGATGTCGAGTTCACGTGATGCGTTAGGGTAATCAACCCAATGATAGAAACAACGTCGTTTCAAAGCATCATGAACCTCGCGGGTACGATTGGATGTAATAATAACAATTGGGGGACTTGAACTTTTAATTGTTCCCAACTCTGGGATCGTAACTTGAAAATCGCTCAGAATTTCCAGCAAGTATGCTTCGAATGGTTCATCTGCACGATCCAGCTCGTCAATAAGTAATATCGGTGGCGCGCAATCTTTGGGCCCGCGCATCGCTTGTAGCAATGGTCGTTCGATTAGAAAATCTTCTTTAAAGATGGTACGTGTCAGCTCGGTCGTGTCGCGTGACGCCGAGGAGGCTTCCTGTAACCGTATTTCGAGCATTTGGCGGGCGTAATTCCACTCATAAACCGCCGAGGAAACGTCCAAACCTTCATAACATTGCAATCGGATCAACTGCCGATTAAGGGTCTTCGACAAAACTTTAGCAATTTCTGTTTTACCTACGCCGGCCTCACCCTCAAGGAAAAGTGGTTTTTTAAGTGAAAGCGATAAATAAAGCGCTGTAGCAAGGCTTCTGTCGGCAATATAATTGCCTGTTTTCAGCAAATCTAAAGTTGCGTCAACACAAGTCGGAAGCTTTGCCATATTAAATCCGTTTCATTGCGGCATTATGTTTGGAAAGTCGGGAAAATTTTTACATATTCCTTCCTAATTAAATCAGGAGAGCTATGAGTCAGGCTATTCAGATAAGTACTAAGTAGCTTTATCTACTGCACGCTGGGCCATAACGTTGATCAAATGCGCACGGTATTCTGCGCTCGCGTGAATGTCTGACAAAAGAGTTTCATCACTAATGCTAATATCCGCGATTGCATCAGACGTGAAGTTGTTTGAAAGGGCAGTCTCCATTTTTTCTTCTCTGAAGACTCCATCGTCTCCCGCTCCGGTCACTGCAACGCGAACTCCATCATTTGTCTCGGCAACCATAACCCCGACAATAGCATAACGTGAGGCGGGATTTGGAAATTTTGTGTAGGCCGCACGTTTAGGCTTTGGGAATCTAACTGCTGTAATTATCTCATTATCTTCTAGTGCTGTTTCAAATAAACCCACAAAGAAGTCGTCGGAAAGGATTTCGCGTTTATCAGTAATTATTGTTGCGCCAAGCCCCAGTGCACCGGCCGGATAATCGGCAGCAGGATCATTGTTAGCCAACGAACCGCCTATTGTGCCCCGGTGTCGTACCTGCGAGTCCCCTATGTGCCTTGCTAGGCTAGACAGTGCAGGTATGAATTCACTAATAATTTCAGATTTCGCAACATCGCAGTGTCTCGTCATTGAGCCTATTTCCAATGATTGATCTTGCAGGCTAATACCTGCCAAATTATTTATATCTGCCAGATCAATCAAATCGGACGGTTGGGCTAACCTTTGTTTGAGAGTTGGTATAATTGTCATTCCGCCAGCAACCAGTTTTGGGTCGTCTCCCACATCTAATGTTTGAGAAGCTTCCTCAAGATTCTTAGGTCGATGATATTGAAAATTATACATAATAAATTCTTCCGTTAGGCATCGTTATCCGTTAATCCAAAATACTCAATATTGTCTATTCAACTATGATAAACGAAATGCCCTACCTTACCTTGTTAAAAAACGATTATAATATCAGACTGACTTGCATGAAAAGTGAACGTTATATTTTACAATATATCCTGTTCCACGTTCATCAAACCTGCATGTTTTTTGTGCCAGCTGCAATTGCTTTTACAATATTATGATAGCCGGTACAGCGGCAGATATTGCCTTCAAGCCATTCTCTAATTTCTGTTTCTGAGGGGTCTGGGTTTTCTTTTGCAAGATCCACGGCACTCATAACCATGCCTGGAGTACAAAAGCCACACTGTAGGCCATGGTGTTCTCGAAACGCAGCCTGCATTGGATGCAAATCCTCTCCATCAGCAAGGCCTTCGATTGTAACAACATCCGCACCTTCAGCCTGTACTGCTAGCATCGTACAACTCTTAACCGATGAACCGTTTACATGCACGACGCAACAACCACACTGACTTGTATCACAGCCAACGTGAGTGCCGGTCATGTTGAGATAATCCCGTAAATATTGCACAAGCAAGGTACGATTCTCGACCTCTGCACTGACATCCTTGCCATTAACCTTCATGGTTACGCTTGGCATTTTTTGTTCTCCCTCCTTGATATATCAAAATGCTGGTTTCTAACTTATCACCCATATTAAGTACGTATCTAATCAGATAACACAAAGAAGAGCGGCATCAATAGGGCTACACATATGAGTATTGGAATCCACGCTGCAGGTCTCAGACCCTCAGCACTGTTGTTAACATGTTGATCATTCCGAGACGCCATATTTAATCCTCGTCTTCTTCTTCGTCGGCGCCTAGCGCTTTTGCAAAATTACTAAAGAACTGATTGGCAAGTTTTTTAGATGTCGAATCAATTAATCGACTGCCGATCTGTGCTAGTTTTCCCCCTACTGCAGCTTTCGCTTCATATGAAAGAATAGTTTCTGATCCTTCCGCTTTTAGAATTACTGAAGCGCCGCCCTTTGCAAAACCTGCTGCTCCCCCTGTGCCCTCACCAGCAATCGTATAGCCATTTGGGGCATCTATGTCAGATAGCGTTACTTTTCCATTAAATTTGGCTTTTACCGGTCCTACTTTAGCCGTTACCTTGGCGCTTAACTCAGTTTCGGAGTGTTTTTCAATTTCCTCGCATCCGGGAATGCATTGCTTTAATATTTCAACGTCATTCAATGCCTTCCACACCTCTTCGCGGCTGGCTGGAATGCGGTATTCTCCGGTCATATCCATAAGTTATCTTTCATGTAATGAACAAGATTTCGAAAGTGAATTCGAATTTTCAAAATTTAGTTCTTTTGAGTAAATGCCGCAAGCCTACCATGAGGTCTAAGTCTGGTTTTATAAATTACCCGTTTATAGAGATCGGTCTCTTGTAGGGTAGAAATTGTTGTGGATATAGATTTATGGTTCGATCGATCGAGCGGCGTCTGACGGAAGAACTGTGCACGACCAAATGTTACATCTCATATTATATGTGACATCTCACAATATATGTAATGTACGGCATTTATGCTGCAGGGTATACAGGGCGAACATTAATGCCGACTACGTCTATCACTCATGAATTTGGGGTCAATGTAGGACCCATATAGGACCCATCGGAACAACTATTTAAGCGGGATTGCGATGCCACTGGCTCCGTATCAAAGTGCAAATAAGAAAAAAACTAAGAAGAATTGCAAGGACCTGAAATAAATGCGTCTTCNCTTGAAAGTAGGGAGCCAGGAAATACGCGCTAATGATCGGTGTCTTTTGTCGATATGGNNACNTAGTNATATTATNCGTTGTCNATGCNCCGAAACCGGTCATTTCTTGCCCAATTTTTGCAGAAATGCGAAAAAATTAACGTGGAATTTTGTTTACAGGTGAAGCGGATGTATAATAANNGGGTAGTAATTTTTNGAGGGGGGATATTGTGCGTCACAATATCGGTTCTGGTATAACGCTTGCGGTGTTATGGCTATTGCTTTCAGGTATATACGATAACACGTTGATTTTGTTGTTAGGTGTATTATCCATTGGGGCCGTGCTTTATGTTGCTCATAGAATGGATGTAATCGATCACGAAGGGCATCCAAGCCACCTTGGGTTTGGAATGATTNTTTATTTTCCATGGCTACTCTGGGAAATTGTGAAGGCAAATTTTGAAGTTGCTAAGATTATAATTTCACCCCGCATGGAAATTCAGCCGCATATATTTACGNTTGAGGCCTCACAACTAAGTGAGGTGGGGAATGTTGTTTATTCGCATTCAATAACGCTNACCCCAGGAACAGTTACAGTTGATGTTGAGGACGGAGAAATGAGTATTCANGCATTAACAAATGCGGCTGCTGCGGGTGTTAAGACTGGAGAAATGGACAGTAAGGTCACAAAACTTGAAACTAGCGGAAAAGGAGCAGGGAGTGTTTGAATTTGCTGCTATACTNACCCTAGTATCAATGGCATTAGTACTTTTTAGNGCGGTGCAAGGGCCAACGGTTTATGACCGAATTCTTGCGGTCAACACATTTGGGACATTCAGTGTGATTTTAATAGCGTTGTATGGTTTTCTTGATGGCCGGCCGGAATTTTTAGACATTGCTATGGTTTATGCACTNATCAATTTTGTAGCCACCATTGCGGTAACAAAATTTATAAAGTTTTCCCGCTTAGGAAGGACCTCAAATATTGAAGAGGNTGATGATATATGAGTGAGNCAGCATTAGNTATAACCAGCTGGGCACTGATAGGCTCAGGTGCAGTATTCTGTTTNATCGGNGCGTTTGGACTTGTTCGGCTGCCAGATTTATTCAGCCGGATGCATGCAGGAAGCATTATTGAAACGCTCGGGATATTATTATTATTTTCAGGACTGGCAATTCAGGCGTTCGAAATTNTNCCGTCGACAAAAGCAGCNCTNCTAGTNTGTGGTAAGTTGCTGTTGATAGCCTTATTTTTGTTTATTACAAACCCGACAACAACCCATGCATTGGCACAAGCTGCACTCTGGGGCGGAATNAACCCAAAAACTGGNCGAAGGAAAAAAAGGGGAGGGACGTCATAGAAAATTTNATCTTCTACGCACTCCTTACCTTTATGGTCGTGAGCGCTTTNGCNCTGCTNTGGCTGCGTAATCTCTTCGCAGTAGTTATGCTTTCAGGTAGCTTTAGCCTNAATGCTGCGGTGTTGTATGTCGTCATGGACGCGGTTGACGTTGCATTTACTGAGGCGGCAGTTGGCGCCGGCATNGCAACGGTTTTAATGTTAGGTACNTTAGCTCTCACGACCTCGCATGAGAAAGCAGACCCAGGAGTGTCTTGGCCTCATTTGGCTNTGGTTGTAGTTGTGGGTNCAGCGCTTATTTATGGTACTTTAGATATGCCGCGATATGGTGACCCTATGGCCCCTATCCACCAGCANGTTGCCCCAGAGTATATCGAACGCGGACCAAAACAGACCGGAATGCCAAACGTAGTAACCTCGATTCTAGCGAGCTATCGAGGTTATGACACCTTAGGAGAGGTGACAGTTGTTTTCACGGCCGCCGCNGGAGTTTTGGCATTGCTTGGGCGTCGCCGTAAAAAGAAAAATAAGANGAATAAGCGAANACGTTCTGGAGAACGACCATGAAAAATTTAAGAGCGATGAGCAAGCGCAGACGTCGTGAAATGCAGCACAAAGAGGTTTTACGCGTTTGCTCAAAACTTTTAATTCCGTTGATTATGCTGTTTGCCCTGTACGTTCAGTTCCATGGAGATTTTGGCCCCGGAGGGGGNTTCCAAGCTGGTGTTATATTTGCGAGTGCTTTTATACTTTATGCTTTAATTTTTGGCGTTGATGTTGGAATGAAAGTATTGTCACCTGGGGCAAGGAGATTTTTTNTGTCAGCCGGGCTNCTGCTTTATGCAGGAGTAGGTATAGCAGGCATGTTTNTGGGCGGGAGATACCTCAATTATTCAGTTNTATTGCAAGACCCTGTTGCTGGTCAGCATCTNGGTATTTTATTGATTGAGTTNGGNGTNGGAGTGACTGTAGCTGCTTCTATGATTACTATTTTTTACGTTTTTGCTAACCAGGATGAGTCNGAATGATGGACCAATTCGCTGGTTTATATAACTANTGGATTTTTATCGTGCTGATGATGATAGGTTTTTATATCGTNATGGCACAACACAACTTAATCAAAAAGGTGGTTGGGCTCAATATTTTTCAGGTATCTGTCTTTGTATTTTATATATCCATGAGTAAAGTACAGGATGGCAGTGCACCGATCATAGCCGACGGTGTCACCGTTTATTCNAACCCGCTACCACANGTTTTAATTTTAACAGCAATTGTGGTTGGTGTGGCAACGACNGCTCTCGCNCTTGCATTGGTTGTGCGTATTCGAGACTCNTATGGCTCGATTGAAGANGACGAAATTGAAGCTGAGGAACGGCGACGGGAGAAACACTTCTGATGTTGTTAGCAAATCTCCCTGCTCTGCAAGTTGTGCTTCCTCTCATTGCCGCCCCNATTTGCTTGCTTCTAAGACGCNCCGATAGNGCTTGGTTTTGGGCGACTATAGTGACATGGTTCTGCCTCGGTATTGCTATTTATTTGTTGGTGGAAGTGCTTTCTGTCGGNGCNATCTCTTANCCNATTGGTGATTGGGCAGCACCAATTGGTATCGAATATAAAATTGATCTCTTAAGCGCATTCTTATTGGTTATTGTCTCTTCGATAGGCGCCGTGGTCCTTCCCTATGCGCACGCTAGTGTAGCTTCTGAANTTCCCNATGCACGAATATATTTGTTTTATACAATGTATCTGCTTTGCCTCTGCGGTTTATTAGGGATAGCTGTTACTGGCGATGCTTTTAATTTATTTGTCTTTCTAGAGATATCATCTCTTTCCTCATATGTTTTAATCAGCATGGGGAGATATCGCCGATCACTAACGGCTGCTTATCGCTATCTCATTATGGGAACAGTGGGAGCGACATTCTACATCATAGGCGTCGGTATGATGTATATGATGACTGGCACACTTAATATGGCAGATCTAGCAAATCGTATACCAGCAGTTGCAGAAACGCGTACTATCCAGGTTGCCATCGCTTTCATTGTTGTGGGGCTTAGCTTAAAGCTTGCAATTTTTCCACTACACTTGTGGCTGCCAAATGCATACACTTTTGCCCCGTCAGTGGTTACGATCTTCTTAGCCGCCACGGCCACAAAAGTAGCAGTGTATGCTCTTCTACGCATGCTATTTACGGTTTTTGGCGGCGAACCATTATTTGTCATTGGCGAAGTTCTTATGATTTTGTCGGTAGCAGCAATGTTTGTCGGTTCTTTAGTCGCTATTTACCAAACCAACATAAAACGGATGCTGGCATACTCCAGCATAGCTCAAATTGGTTACATGGTCCTCGGAATTAGCTTTATTACAACCACTGGGTTAGCTGGAGGAATCATTCACCTTTTCAATCATGCCTTGGTAAAGGGGGCACTTTTCATGGCTGTAGGAGGTATGTTTTATCGGATTGCCTCTGTGCGTCTAGATGATATGGCTGGTATCGGAAAACGCATGCCGATCACCACTGGTTGTTTTGTTATTGCAGGGTTAGGACTCATTGGAGTTCCCTTGACAGCGGGATTCATTAGTAAGTGGTATCTTGTGTCGGCGGCGCTTGATAAAGAAATGTGGTTTATCGCGGCTCTTATTCTAGTGAGTTCACTTCTGGCCGTGATTTATATTTGGCGGGTAGTCGAAGTTGCGTATTTCCATGCGCCGCCGAAGCGTGCTGCATTATTGCCTGAACCCCCATTAAGTATGTTGATCCCCTTATTTATTTTAACGGGGGCGAGTATATACTTCGGCATTGATGCCAGCCGGACTGTAGATATTGCGATGGCTGCCGCTAGCTTCTTGATGATAGGGGTCGCGCAATGAGTGCTGAGGCTCTGATCTACTCTTGCTTCGCTGCACCTTTGATTGGGGCTGTCTTTATCATTGTCACGGGGTCTTATCCCAATTTGCGCGAGGCCGTAACCTTAGTTACTGCAGGATTTTTGTTTCTCTGTGTGGCGCATTTAGTGCCAACAGTGGCATCTGGCATCCGTCCGAGTATCACTCTGCTTGAGATGCTGCCGGGATTATCTATTGCTTTTACAATCGAACCATTGGGTATGATCTTTGCCTGCGTCGCGAGCTTTCTCTGGATAGTCACATCGATATATGCAATCGGATACATGCGCGGCCACCATGAAGTAAACCAGACGAAGTTCTATTTCTTTTTTGCGATCTCTATTACTGCAGCTATAGGTGTTGCATTTGCCGGAAATATGTTGACGCTTTTTATTTTTTACGAAGTGCTCACTCTGTGTACTTTCCCACTCGTTACCCATCACGGAACTGAAGAAACAAAAAAAGCGGGTCGTATTTACCTTGGAATTTTAATTGGTACATCAATTGGTTTTCAACTGTTTGCCATCGTTTGGACATATGCCTTAACCGGCACTCTCGATTTCACGGAGGGAGGCATCCTAGTCGAAAAGGCTGACGGCCCCATAATTACGGTCTTGCTTTTACTTTTCATGTTTGGTGTAGGCAAAGCAGCGTTGATGCCATTTCATCGCTGGTTGCCAGCTGCGATGGTAGCACCAACACCCGTAAGCGCACTTCTGCACGCTGTAGCAGTAGTTAAAGCGGGCGTATTCACAGTCATAAAGGTGATCGTATATTTGTTTGGATTAGAGACCTTAAATGGATCTGACGGCTCTCTATTCCTGGCAATAATTGCAGGTGCAACTCTTCTAATATCGGCTGTAATCGCATTTCGTAAAGATAACCTTAAAGCGAGACTAGCTTATTCGACTATAAGCCAGCTTTCATACATAATACTCGGGGCGGCTATGGCGACTAGTGCTGGCATCGTTGGAGCTAGTATGCACATCGTGATGCATGCTACTGCNAAGATAACGCTTTTTTTCTGTGCTGGTGCAATTTTGGTAGCTTCGCANAAGACGGAAATAAGNNAGCTTGATGGAATTGGACGACGAATGCCAATAACAATGGCTTGTTTCTTGGTAGGGTGCTTTGGAATTATAGGTATCCCCCCTGCGGGTGGGGCTTTGTCAAAATGGTATCTCATGATGGGTACAGCCGAGTCCGATTATATAATTTTTATGTTTGTCTGGATGGGTAGTTCTCTTCTTTCTGCGGCGTACCTTCTGCCNATAGTACTTCGGGCCTTTTTTAGAGACCCTGAAGCAANGGCCNCTGGNAAAAGGAAANANCGGGGCACGGGNATACNAGAAGCGCCGTTATTGTGTTTAATAGGTATTTGTACGGCAAGCGTTCTGACGATCGGAGCTTTCTTNATAGCTGATGATCTTGCGGGGTTTCTNTCCCCGATAGCCGGCATATGATTTGGGGGNGGTAGGGATCGAATATGGCAAAAAAGCCGANNACNAAAGAAANTAGAAAAAATGCTGTTTCAAAGANATCAATAGTATCNNAAAAGAAAAAATCTCCTGCCAAAAAGCTATCTAAAAATGGNTTGAGAAAGNGTTTAAAAAAAGTACCAGGATCTCCNTCTAAAATCGCCCGGAGCGCGAGAGTGAAAAAAAAGACCTCTAATGAAAAGCAGTTTTGGTTAGATGANGCGAGAAACGTAAANAAAATTTTTTATTCGCTCGTNTTTATTTGTATTGCTCTTGTNGTTAGTGACGCATTNTATCACAAGCATACCCANTATGCTTTTGAGGGGATATTTGGCTTCTTTGGTATATTTGGATTTGGTCTTTCTTTTTTACTGGTTCTCGCTTCAAGGGAACTGAGGAAATTTTTAATGCGGGATGAAGATTATTATGATCGTTGATATTCCTCCNGGGTTAATATTGATAATAGGGGCNTTTCTTGTTCCGCTAATCCCGACAGGTTGGCTAAGNAAAGGGTACTTACTCCTGTTACCTGTCGCTGGGCTCTTGAGCCTTCTCTCACTTGAACACGGAAGTTTTGGGGAAGTATCATTATTTGGGTACGAGCTTATGCATGTTCGGATTGATGCCCTCTCTTTCGTTTTTGGTATTATTTTTTATATCGCGGCATTTGTTGCTATTCTTTTTTCGTTGCACTCTAAAGATGTNCTGGAGCAAACAGCAGCATTGGCTTATGCGGGTGCTGCTATNGGAGCTGCCTTCGCTGGCGACCTGATAACACTCTTTGTTTACTGGGAGCTCACTGCACTCACCTCCGTCTTCATAATATGGGCTGGAGGTAATAATAGAGCATATGACGCGGGCATGCGTTACCTCATCATACAAATTTTCTCAGGCGTGCTGTTAGCTGCCGGAGCNGTGGTNCAAGCTCAAAAGACAGGCTCCTTGGCNTTCAACTTCATTGGTTTGGATGGACCAGGGGGCGTCCTTATTTTCTTGGCCTTTGGNATCAAATGTGCGTTCCCNCTAATGCACAATTGGCTTCAGGATGCCTATCCAGAGGCCTCTCCAACAGGTACTGTTTTTCTTTCGGCATTTACAACCAAGTTGGCNATATATGCACTAGCGCGAGGCTATCCTGGAACNGAGTTGCTTGTTTGGATTGGGGCAGCAATGACAGCATTTCCGATATTTTTTGCAGTTATAGAAAATGATNTGCGGCGTGTTCTTGCCTACTCACTAAATAATCAATTAGGTTTCATGGTGGCCGGTGTAGGTATTGGCACTCAACTAGCTATCAACGGTGCTGTCAGTCATGCATTTGCACATATTTTATANAAAGCTCTTTTGTTTATGGCGATGGGTGCTGTGCTATATCGNGCAGGAACCGCAAAGGGCTCTGAACTGGGCGGTCTTTATAAAACCATGCCNTGGACTACTGGCTTTTGTATTGTCGGCTCGGCAGCTATTTCTGGGTTNCCATTGTTTTCTGGTTTTGTTACTAAATCAATGATTTTGACTGCAGCTGCTGATCAAGATTATCTGGTTCCATTTCTTTTGCTGCTTTTCGCCTCAGCTGGGGTCTTCCATCATTCTGGAATAAAAATTCCTTTTTTCGCATTTTTTGCTCATGATTCGGGATTACGACCCAAGGAAGCTCCCACAAATATGTTAGTAGCTATGGGTATTGCTGCTATTTTNTGTTTTGGAATAGGGGTCTATCCTCAACCNCTTTATGACATTTTGCCTTACCCGGTAGATTATGTTCCCTATACCACGACGCANGTGGTGACTATGCTGCAGCTTCTNATGTTTTCGGCTCTCGCTTTTGCTGTTCTCCAAAAAACTGGGCTCTATCCACCAGAATTAAGGTCAACTGTNCTCGACTTTGATTGGTTCTACCGGCGCGCCGGGAGCACAATCGTAAGGAATGTTTTATACAGTATAAGTCTGGCAGCAGGTGCTATTCGTNGCCTGATGATGCAGTGTTTAAAATANGTTATTAAACAAGTTCGATACCACAGTGGCCCNGAGAGCATTGCTGCACGGGCAACAAGTGCTGGCACNATGGTGGTATGGGTCATACTTGTATTGAAGCTGTTATTGATTATTCAGTTCACATAGGTCGTCCATTCTGTTTGATTATGCAGTTACCACATGCTTTGCGAATTNACTTTCAATAATNGTCCATGTGCTTTTAANCNCATNAATGACCGTAAGAAATTNTTAAGCCGTTTCTCAGAGCCTCTTAGNTTNGTGGCATTTATGTGGACAGTTTTATTGGTTGGTGGCCCGTGCCATGCACAATCAACCTTNCCCACNTCTNAATTGGTAATNGAGNGTGGCGGCACTTCACAAAAATTCTCTATTGAGCTTGCGGTTACTCGGAGCCAGAAAGCAATGGGTTTGATGTATCGGCGCTCTTTACCTCAAAAGAATGGTATGTTGTTCGTTTATACACCGAATTCAAAAATTTCCATGTGGATGAAAAACACCTTTATAGCATTAGACATGCTATTNATTAATTCTANNGGGCGTATTAACTATATTCATGAGGCGGCTGTTCCGCTTAGCGAGAACCTAATTACTGGTAAANTTCCAGCNCGTGCGGTTTTAGAACTTAATGCNGGAGCCGTATNGAGATTTGGCATTAAAGTTGGTGANTTGGTTCGCCACAAA
Organism: Rhodospirillaceae bacterium; assembly: GCA_002718015.1. Classification (GTDB taxonomy): domain Bacteria; phylum Pseudomonadota; class Alphaproteobacteria; order UBA8366; family UBA8366; genus UBA8366. The sequence goes on along the minus strand of PBCW01000073.1, from coordinate 1,258 downwards.
ATATTTTNNAACNAGTTATCCGGTATTAAGTAATATTCAGCATTCGAAATCATNATAAGCTTATCCAAGAGGTAACCGCGATTTGAAAATGATNATCCATGACANCTTTCGTAGNAGTANATAAATTNCATAACGNTATGATATTGAATGGANCTTTGCCATTNATANCCCTCTGAATNTTNTTGNAAACCTCTCGCGNTNCTCCNGAAATTGCTNNATNTGACTTACNACCTGAATGAGGTGTAGCGAAAACACGTTNGTCTCGNAGCAAAGGATCATCAGGGTTGGTTGGCTCTTGCCAAAAAACATCTGTANCAAAACCCGCAATACTCTTATCTGCTAGTGCCTTTTCCAAAGCGANTCGGTCAATGTGGTCACCTCGTGACATGTTAATTAAGAAGGCATNAGATTTCATTGAAGAAANAGCCTTTTCATNAATAATGTGAAAGGTTTCCTCATTAAGTGGCAAGACGANAATGATATAGTCTNCTTGCCTNAGAGCTACATANNGATCTTCTGTTGGATAAATCTTTTCAACGCCATCAATATCGCCATCTTTGGAAATNTCCCTGCGAACAGCTANAATACTCATNCCAAAACCACGTGCCATGGGCACCGACATTTTACCAATTGTGCCAAGCCCGATGAGGCACAACATTTTACCGCCAAGCTCATTACATTGAAATTCAGCNATCGATCCTTCAACTACTAGGCGTTGCGCAGTTCTCCCNCGTTTTGCACCACCAAGCATTATATACATCGCAGTCTCAGCTACTGAACGGCAATTCTGTGAAGGACCGTCGCAACGGGAATGCCATACTCTGCAGCTGCCTTGACATCAGTGATGTCTGCAGCCACACCAATATGTTGAACGAGGCGGNGTTTTTTTGCACACCTGAGGATACCAGAGTCGATGGTAAAGCGAGAAAAGCCTTGGTTCTGTGCAATGAGGATATCGAGTTNGTGAGCTGCTTCTCTTAATGANGCGCGGCTGTTGAAAATACTTATTTCTTTCGGATTTAAAGCTTTTGCCATTTCCGCTATGTCTACGCTAGCTTTGGCCAGAAAACCAACTTTCATGAAATACTCACAGCTTTTTAATTATTTTTGTTGGAACACACCCGAGTTTACTCTAGAACCGCTTGAGGTTGAGAGTATTTTCCTTAAGTCGGGGCGTAGCGCAGCCTGGTAGCGCATCTGCTTTGGGAGCAGAGGGTCGTATGTTCGAATCATACCGCCCCGACCATCTAATCACACT
>PBCW01000078.1 GCA_002718015.1 Rhodospirillaceae bacterium | reverse complement strand
ATGAGGGCAATGATCCCGCCGGCATCACCACACAGGACCCAAACCTGATGGCACGCTTTGATCCAATTGACGGCGGCAGACGATTGCGCAACTATCTCAGAGTGATGAGCCTTGAAGTACAGACCATCGCGCGGGCCTGTGGCAAAAACCATGTGTTAAACCTCGAACCAGAGGATCTGTGCGCCCTGACCATTGAGGCAGCCGCCATGGCCGGCGTGCCGCTTGCCGGTACCAGCTGGATTCCGGGACGTTAAGAGATTTTAGATTTTTGTCACTGAATTCTGGGTTCCTTTATTAATCATAATAAAAACAGAGATTTAAAACAGAGGATTTAAGGGAGATCTAGATGCCGGATGACGCAAAAATGTCAGGTGCCAATGAATGCAGTCTTATTGTTGAGGGCTTTACGAATAGTGTTTTGGCCCCGAACGAGCCAATGCTTGGGCCAATTGGGAATGGTGGCACAATCATCGCCAACACTGCGCCGGGCTGTTGGGGCCCGATGATCACACCAAGGCTGCGTGGTGGACATGAAGTCACACAACCTGTTTATGTCGATAGTGCAGAACCGGGTGACGGGATTATAATCCGCATTAGAGATGTCACGGTAACGTCAATTGCCACTGCATCCGGGCATGACACAACGCCCGAGGGATTTTGTCTGGGTGATCCCTATGTTGCGGCTATGTGCCCAACCTGTGAGACAGTGTGGCCGGAAACCTATGTTCAGGGCGTCGGACAGGACTCTGTCAAATGCGAGATATGTGACAATCCAGTAAAACCATTTGAGATTTTGCATGGTTACACGGTTACTTTTGATGGAACCAATAATGTCGGTGTTACGCTTGCACAGCCATCTGCCGAGAAAGTGGCGGAGCGTGCCGATCATTACGCCGCATTGCCTGACAACTCTCGCCAGCATTCGATTTTGCATTACGCACCGTCAGACATGCCGGCAGTCATGGTCAGAATGAGGCCGTTTCTTGGGCAATTGGGTACTGTCCCCTCCATCGCAATGCCTGACTCTCACAATGCCGGTGACTTTGGCAGTTTTCTGGTAGATGCGCCTCATCACTATTCAATTTCGCATGAGGAATTGATNGAACANAAAACAGATGGGCATATGGATATTGATGCGGTCAGANCCGGAGCNATCCTTNTTGCGCCTGTCAAAGTCAANGGCGCNGGTGTTTATGTTGGTGACATGCACGCCGCCCANGGTGATGGTGAAATTGCAGGNCANACAATGGATGTTTCAGGCAGCGTGACATTGCAGGTTGANGTNCTGAAAGGCTTTGCAATTGACGGGCCTGTTCTCTTTCCTNTGGAAGAGGATTTGCCGCCACTGGCCAAACCATTTACCAGTGATGAACTCAGCAANGGCACCAGACTCGCAAAATCCTGGNACATCGATGAGTTGGAGCGTCTTGCCCCGATCTCNATAATCGGCACCGCCTCCAACTTGAATGACGCCATTGAAAATGGGCTTCACCGCGCCGCGACGCTGTTGGATATGACGGTTCCAGAAGTTCGGAACCGGGCCACCATAACTGGCGCTATAGAAATCGGCCGTGCACCCGGTGTCATACAGGTAACGTTTCTGGCACCCCTGGCCAAGCTTGATAAGGCTGGCCTAGGTGATTTGGCGCGGGAGCAATATGATATCGGCTAGGGATGACCCTGGAGTTTTGGTATTTCGCAGGATATCTGGAGATGATCTGCGATAACCGCCGAATGTGCCAACAGAGTCTGGTCTGCGCCGAACCCCCCGACCAACTGAAACGCAAGCGGCAAATTTTCAGCATCACGGCCAAAAGGAAGGGTAACCGTCGGCACCCGCATCAATGTCCATAAACGACTGAATAAAGGGTCGCCTGTTGCCTCAATGCCGGCTGGCGCACCCGAGGGTGCTGCCGGTGTCATTATAGCGTCATGGCTCGACAGTAAATTTGCCAACGCTGCCTCACCAGNATCACGNGCAGCCAGTGCAGCATCATAATCCGCCCGCGAGATGGAAAGACCCGTTTCAATCAGACCATAAAATGCGCTGCTNAATTGTTCCGGATGGCTGCGAAATTCAAAGTGTCGTGCGCGTGCCACTTCAAACGCCATAACGGTTTTGTGACANTCACTTAAGTGAGTGAATTCTGCGGGTGATTCCAAATCTGTCACGCTAACGCCCGCAAATCGCAANGCCTCAGCGGCCGAAAAACAGGCATCTTGACTGGATTGGCTGGCCTCATGCCAATGCGGGCCTTTGAAAAACGCAATATTTTGCGGGGATGAGTGCCCCTGCATATCACCTGGCAGGACAGTTCCACAAAGGGCCGCTCTTGCAAGAATCAAGTCATNAATGCCGCGTGCCAACAATCCCAGTGAGTCGAGGCTTGCAGCCAACCCCATCACCCCCTGTAGATCAATGGANCCTTGGCTTGCCTTATAGCCAAATACACCACAATAGGCGGCTGGCCGTGTCAACGACGCCGCGGTTTGTGAACCAAGCCCAANTACAGCCATGCCATCAGCCACCGCAGCTGCCGACCCACTTGATGACCCGCCGGGGGTATGGTCCAGATTATGCGGGTTTCGTGTTGCACCGGGAGAAAAATAAGCAAACTCAGTGGTCACAGTCTTGCCTATAGGGATAGCACCGGCGCGCATCAGCATTTCTACGCAGCTGGCATTTCTAGGCGCTTGAAAGCCTTTATAAATCGGGCTGCCCCAGCTTGTTGGCAAATCGACTGTATCAATTATATCCTTTACCGCGAACGGCACACCGTGGAGGGGTCCTTTTTTTGGCTGCTGGTCGGCAGCGCGCGCAAGCCTTAAAGCCCTGTCGGCATTGAGATCTATGAAGGCATTGACCGCACCGTCNCGCGCGGCTATGCGGGCAAGATGATCACNCATNACTGCCTCAGCGGTTAATTTTCCCGATGAAATTCGAGCGGCAATTTGGCTAGCCGTCATCGCACAAGTGTCATTGCTCACAAGATTACTCCGGGCTCATATGATCGGTCCAGAGCGTCCATCGCCGATGCAAAAATGCTCATTGGTGGGTCATAGATCCCGCCACCAATACGACCAAGCTCGCCAGCCTTGTCAATAATACCAAGGGCAACAATNGGACCCGCACCAAAATTCAGTGATGATCTAATTGGTATTCCGATTTTGGGTGCCGCTTCCGTAAAATCATAATGTGTGCCGATTTTCATAGCCTCACTTCGAGCATCAAAATCATCAGGCAGCACATTTTTAAAAACCTTCAACTGCTCTGGTGCCCAAGATATTTGCATAGCACCAAGCCCCAAACCTTCAACTATCGCACTGTCGCCGATGGCGCCGAGCCGTCTGTCATCACTCAATTGCTCTTGGATTTCGCCGTTTGGCGACGCGGCCTTTTCAGTAAACCATTGGCCGGGCAGACCCGCAATCTGAAGCCCCATCCGAACCCCGTTACCGCCCATCGCCGTAATCATGCTGGAACCGGGGACGCCTTCAGCTGCAAGCATCATGGTTTTTGTTGCGGCCATCCAGAGGTTGAGGAAGATGCTTGGTGATTTTTCAAAAAATTCAGTTATTTCAGAGCTCACTACCCCGCCTCTTACGCGGCTTGACAACTCATCAAAAATGCATTTTGTCGCCGCTATTGTGCGGCCGTGACAATCATCGCCGTGGCGCAGCGCAAATGAGGCTATGGAGATCAACTCAATGCCCTCTGCGAGGCCGGAGACCATGAAATCCAGCACCGGTCCATTGATCCAGCGTAAATGCTCAACAGCCTCATCTGTTCTCTGTCCAAGTCTGATGGCCGGGCCGGTCCCGCCATTAATCGGAGTCAGGCAAAATTGATTTCCATGATTGCCATCATAGACGTAATGCAGCGGCATTTGCGGCGTCACAACAGCCGCTAATGGTGTCACGACATTGAAATCTTGTGCCGGCTTTAGGATTATTTCACCAGAACTCACCATATTCATGGCGTCATCCAGATTTTTGGCCAGCCCCTCAAACACCGCACCAACAGCAGCTGAGTTCACTATGGGTTTGCATATCTCGTCTATCGCGGTGAAAGCTGGGCCAGCGTGCAGAAACACATTGTCGTCAATGCCGACCTGATTTTTTGCCGTCTCAAAGCCACGCCAGAATGGCTGCGCAACCGAAATCTGATCAAATGCCAGCAGATCTTTTGGGTGATGATTGAACTCCGTCATACTGTTCAAACATCAATTCCAATTATCTTCATATGCCTTAAGGCTATGCTTGATGAAGTCTGCTCTCTCTTTGCCGAGAAGATGGTCTGCACTGGTATAGATATCAGCAACGTCGTGCGCCACTTTGCGCAATACCGCCTCATCATCACGGCCCTCCTGGATGGGGATGTTCAACATCGTGTCTCCGCCATACGTGGGAATGGGGCTATCACGATGTTTGCCCGGTTGGGCAACATCACCACCATTTTGCACCTCGAGTATCGCCTGCTTCAATTTACGTCTCACCTTGGCGACGCCGCGATCGGTGAAACACAAATTTTCCCGCGCATGAATGTTTTTGGGGCCTTGTGAAACCCACGCATCATAATCCCCGGGATCGGCCTGCATTTGTTCATAGGATCGGTCTGGACCCTGACCATAGAAATCCGTTTTGCCGAAGCCAACCTCGTCGCGATTGGTCAATCCCTGAGGATCTTCGCCTTCCCTGAAATGACGCCAGGCGATGACCCGGGTATTCTCATCATCAATTGGCACGACCCAACGAGACAAGCCGCAACGACCAAAATACATAGATTTATCCGGCGTTGGGAAATGTCCCCCATTCTGAGTGAATGACGGCAACACTTTGTCGTGTATTCTCAGCCAGATTATGTCACCTATCCGTCTAGTGTTGGTGTAGAAATCGCCGATTTTAGTGGAGAAATACTCAATGCGAGGCAATTCAGCGAATGCTTCGATGAATTGAGAGCGCACCGCTTTTGTGTGCAGATAAACCGTGTGGAACGGATCCCACGCATTCTCCATGACCTGCAGCCAATTACAGGGCGAATCGATCAAATATGGCAGCATCTCGTCACCATCATCATCGAAGGTGTCATANAATGGAAAAGGAGGGGTNTTGTCCGGCGGCCCCATATAGGTNAANGCCAGNCCTTTNTNCTCAATTACGGGATAGGCACCCAAACATACTTTTTCNNTGATTTTACTNGCTGGNGGNTCGCAGGGTGTCTCNAGAATGGTTCCATCAACGTCATATTTCCATCCATGATAACTGCACCTNATGCCNCCCTCTTCGATAATGCCAAACTCCAGCGACATGTTTCTNTGCGCACAATGCAGGTGAACCAGGCCCAAGCGACCTTTTGTCTCGCGGAACAAAACCAAATCCTCGCCCAAAACACGAACCCGATAAGGCTTGTCAGAAAATTGATTGGTCATCGCAATTGGCAGCCAAAAACGGCGCTGATACTCACCACACGGAGTTCCTGGACCGACCTCTGCAAGCAAGGGATCGGGCTTCTCGGACCACACATATTGCTTGGCATGCCCCCTAAAATTACCCTCTGGGACGCTGGGGTTTGCTTTTAGCTTTCCATCTTCCATCTTCAACTCCCTGAACGAGCTTACAACGCCTTTTAAGAAACATCGTTTACTCAGAATATACCAAAGCCATCAATTAGAACAGTCGATTCTGGCAGCCAGACAAAGACTGCCAAGAGCACTATCTGGCGAAAGGATCTGGCACGCTCACTTTGCCTTTCCAAATCACCTTTTCCTGCATGAAATCCCGGATGGCGTTCGGGCCTAACTCCCTGCCATAGCCGGATTTTTTAATTCCACCCACTGGCGCACATGCGCTCACTGATCGGTAATGGTTTATGTAGACCGTGCCAGAGTCGATTTTGCTGGCGATTTCGCTGGCAAACCCCCAATCAGTGGTCCAAAGGCCAGCGGCGAGACCATACTCTGAATCATTGGCCAAGCTTATAGCCTCATCCTTATTTGAGAAGCTGTGAACACAAAGCACTGGCCCAAATACTTCCTTACGCCAAATTTCAGCGTCAGTAGACACATTTTCCAAAATTGTTGGCTCCATGAAAAAGCCATTTTCAAACCCCGGAACAACTTTCTTTGAGCCGCCTGCCGCGATTGTTGCCCCATTCTTCCTGGCACGATCCACCATCGAAAGGATTTTATCAAATTGCGCTTCATTGGCGATTGGCCCGATATCGGTGTCCTTACGCAACGGATTGCCAAAATGCAGACCATCCAGCTTTTCTTTCAGGCATTTGACAAAAGCCACTCTGATTTCATCATGTATGATCAATCTTGAACCAGCGACACAGCTTTGACCGTTTGAGAGAAAAATTCCCGACATGACACCGTTTATGGCGCTCTCCAGATCAGCATCGGCAAATACGATCTGGGGGGATTTACCGCCCAACTCCAGGGTCGACGGCTTTACATGTTTTGCCGCTGTGGCGGCAACTTTCGAGCCGCCAATCTCAGACCCCGTGAAAGAGACTTTTTTAACCTCATCAGCGTCAACAATCTCAGCGCCAACCTCATCACCATAGCCGGTCACGACATTTATCAAGCCATCTGGTACCGCGTCAGCCAGCACCTCTGCAAACAAAACAGTTGAGGCTGAGGCCATCTCAGACGGCTTTATGATCACGGCGTTTCCACCCGCAAGCGCGGGGGCAACTTTCCAAGCCGCAATCATCAGAGGAGAGTTCCAGGCCGTGATCGCACCAATAACGCCGAAAGGTATCAACTCGAGATGGGCTGAAACCCCCTCTAGATCGAGGGTTAGTTCCTCAACCTCCATTTTCGCAAGAGAAAGAGCAAAATGACGATACCATCCGCCAAGCCCAGCCATTTGGGCTGCGACCTCACGAATGCGTTTCCCATTGTCATTGATTTCAATCTCGATGAACTGCTTATGCTCACTGTCCAATCGGTCAGCAATGCCGTGCAGAATTTCGGACCGGTTGGCGGCACTGTCTCGCCAATCGGGCCGCTGTGACGCCGTGAGCGCAGTCTCAACAGCGAAGTCAACGTCAGCTTTGTTTCCCCTGGCAATCTGGGCCCAGACAGCACCCGTCGCTGGATTGATGCTCTCAATCCATTCACCGCTGTTTGGCGGGGTAGAGTGCCCATTTATGAAATGTTGAAATCGCCTGATGATATCTACGCTCCTCGCTACCCCATTCATCACACCTAAAACAATAAACTGCTATTTTGCAATTTACATTGCATCGTGGTTATTTCGCCAGTCACGGCGCTCCGCTCGATCAAGAGACGGCCAAGTGAAGCACAGGTTTCTCATTTGAAGCAAAAATCCTGGAGATTGATTATGAAAAATATTTTACCTCTGCATGGCGGCAATCTGGTTTACAAAATTGTCGACAAAGATGACGCTGACACTATTTTCTTTTGTCATTCACTCGGCGCCAATCAATCCTTATGGGACCGCCAGATTCAACAGCTGTCAAACACCTATCGCATCGCAAGCTGCGATTTGCGCGGCCACGGCGAGTCAGACATATTTTCTACCCCATACTCCATTGAAATATTGGCAAAAGATATCCTTGCCCTTCTCGACCATCTTGATATTCCCTCCTGCCATTTCGTTGGGCTATCTCTTGGGAGCATGATCGGGCTCTGGCTGGGAGCCAATGCACCTGACCGGGTTAAACGCATGGTTCTGGCAGGGGCCAGTGCAAAAGTGCTGGACAGCGGTGCCTTCAGCAAACGCATAAGTCATATCAAACAGCATGGTTTAACATCGATGTTCACAGAGTTGGACAACCGTTGGTACGCCGATGGATTTACCACCAAGAATCCTTTGATTGTTGACGCAATACGCACCATGGTGGCTAAAACACCGATCGAGGGGTATGTCGCCGCGACAGAGGCTGTACGCGATTTTGACATTACCGAACAATTGCCTGATATCACCGCAAGGATGTTGCTGATCACTGGTGCTGATGACAAAGCAACACCGATATCAGAAGCCAAATTCATCAGCGAAACATGTCCAAATGCAGACCTCGTCATACTCGAAAACGCCTCACATTTGGCACTGGTTGAAAAGCCAAAACACTTTGATGATGCAGTTATTAATTTTATCACGGGCGTTAATTAGAGGCCGGTCCAAAGGGAACGGCAAATCCGCAACTTCATCCTTTGCCAATTCATGGCTATTAATCCCGAACTACAAATCCAAAACCAATTTTTTCGATTTGCATCCAGCGACGCACAAAGCGACAGACGTTTCCTGTTCATCTGGCATTAAAACAACATCATTATGGACAGGCTCACCCTCTAAGTAACCAACCACGCAGGTGCCGCACACACCCGCCTCACAAGAGGTTTCCACGTCAATATTTACCGCTTTGAGAGCTTCGATAATTGTTTGCCCCTTGCCAACATCGACCGTCAGACCGGAGCGCTGAAGCACAACGGTGAAATCACCATCTTTTGACGCCTCGTCATCGGTGTTGGCACCTACCGGATTAAAATCCTCAGTGATCAATGACCCACCGTGCAGTTCAACCACCTCCGCAAGCGCAGTCATCAAACCCCGCGGTCCGCAACAATATAGTTGTGCGTTCGCCTCACTAGCTACCAATTCGGTCAAATCGATCGATTTGGAGGCATCGCCGCCATCGTAATGGACCAGCATGTTTTCACCGAATAGAGGCGTGAGATGGTCCACAAATGCGGTTGTTTCAGGCGCTCTTGCGCAATAATAAAGTTTCATTGGTATGGCGTTGTGGCGACAATGATGTGCCATCGAGATAAAGGGTGTAATGCCAATGCCGCCGGCAACAAAAACATGAGAAGTCGCACCGTCAACAACATCAAAATTATTCCGAGGATGGGATACCTCAATTACATCACCAACACGAAGTGATTGATGAACGAAGGCTGAGCCGCCACGGCCCTGATTTTCCAGAAGAACAGCGAATTGATAACGGTTACTGTCCTTTGGGTCGTTCATCAGTGAATATTGCCTCACCAAACCATCGCGGAGAAACACGTCGATATGACCACCCGCGCTGAAAGGGATGAGATCATCAGCCTGTGCAGAGACCATTTCGACACTCAAGATTCCTTTTGCCTCATATCGCATCGCGCTTATGAGACCTTTTTGTTTCGCTACCATTTCAAAGCATCGCCTCTGAAAAAAAGTGTTACTGATAAATTTGGTTTACAAACGGAGCATTCAGAAATGCAACATTTGATAGATTTTTCCATTTGTTTTTCAAAATGTAAGTTTGCTTTTAACACTCCTCGGAGGACCAAATAGTAATTTCACGTTACACTTTGACCGCCCTTTTATTCGTTGGTGCGCTTGGCGCAGTGCGTGGCAGCGTGCCTGCTGTCTCAAAAATAGTTATCCACGGCGGAATTGATCCAATTTTATATGCAGCGTCCATTTCGCTTTTTGGAGGTTTATTGCTCATTTTGGTCAACCGCGTCCTTGGCTGGACCACACCATTGACAATACAGGTCATGCGATTTTCACTAATTGGCGGACTTGTCGGCATTACTATTCCACATATCATTTTCTTTAACGGTATTCGGAGCGTGGATGTTGGCATTGCATCGGCGATGATCAGCGGTGTCCCCATCATGATTTATTTGCTCTCACTGATATTTAAACAGGAGACATTCGCAATCGGGCGTTTTGCTGGTGTGTTGTTTGGCCTCATGGGCGTTACTTTGATTGCAGGAGCCGGAATTACAGAAGAGGCGATGATCACTGCGTCTTTCGTTGGAATAGCTCTCATCCTCTTGTCCACCTTTTTCTACGCTTTAAATGTTGTCTACATTTCACTGTATCTGCCCGTCAGCTTATCCCGCATGCAGGCAGCTGCATGGATGATGATCTTCGGGTCGCTCCCAATTTGGCTCTATATTCTAATCGGTCATAATCTGTCCTTAATATCCAGCGCTGCGCAAAAGCCGGCCTTCATCTTTCTCCTGCTACATTGTTTCATTTCAGGTCTGGCTTACTATCTCTCTTTTTACGTCATCTCAAAATATGGGCCTGTGATTTACTCAGTGGCGGCCTATTTGATGGTCGCGTTCGGCATATTTGTTGGGGTGATTGCATTTGGTGAACGTTACAAAACTTTTGATATGGTCGGCGTTGGGTTGATCATTATTGGTGTTGTTGCTGTTACCATGAAACGAAATCAAACCGGCACTGAACCAAGGCTCGATCCGCCGCAGACATAAAGCGTTTGTCCGGTTATAAAGCTGGCTTCGTCTGACATGAGAAACGCCACCATGCCAGCTACATCTTCAGCCCGGCCAAAACGTCCAAGGGGAATCTTGTCCAGCTTTTGTTGACGGATGGCACTGCCCGGTGGGTTGTTTTTGACAAACAACTCAGTTTCCACAGGGCCCGGGGCAATGGCATTGCAGCAGATGTTGTATTTGCCCAGCTCGAGCGCCCAGGTTCTTGCGAAACTTGCAACGGCCGCTTTTGATGCTGAGTAGGCCGTGCGTGTCGCAAAACCCAAAATTAATTCAGAGGAAATATTGACCACTCGTCCTTGTTTATTTTTTATTAGCGAGGGAATGATAGCTGCTGATAACTCAGCCACCGACGTGGTGTTCATATCCATCACACCTGCATAAAGTTGATGATCGAACTCCGCAATTAAATTGGGGGTCGCGATACCGGCATTATTCACCAAACCAAAGACATCGTCACGTTTGCACAAATTTTCGAACACGGCGCGCCTGCCATCGGTATCTGTTAAATCGCAGGGCAGGTGCAAGATATCAGTCGATGGGGGTTCAGTGCGGCTAAGTGAAATAACGCCATAGCCCTGGAACAACAATTTTTCACAGGTTGCAGCGCCAATCCCACGACTACCGCCAGTCACAATCACCATTTTTTTATCTGGCATTTAAATGCTTTTCCAACTGATCCACTACTCTCAGATCCTTGATAGATACCTTGTATCGTGTATGTAGTTAAGTATCGACAAAAATATTTCTCTTCACGCAACAACATTTCTTGATACGCAACCAAAATTCGATTTAACTACAGGTCGAAGAGCAATTTTCCGTATATTGACGTTCTTAGGCGCGGCGGCGAAAAACGGAAAGTGGTGTTTATCATCTGCTAACGAGTAAATTGGTAAGAATTTGGGATTGAGGTAATGGAAGATTATCGCGAGATCACTAAAAAGTGGCGGCAACGGCCAAATGAAAATTATGGTGGTTATCATCTGGCTGATCGGCCTGCCCCTGATCCAGAGCTTACTGAAACAGGTCCGCGGACTCCGGCGGGAGAATACTGGCGGCGTTTCTGGTTTCCAATTTGCCTATCCGAAGAAGTGACAAACAGACCGCTTCGCAAGAGGATTCTCAGCGAAGATTTGGTTGTCTACCGTGACGGCGAGGGTAATTGCGGTCTTTTGCATTTGCATTGCAGCCATAGGAACATGTCACTCGAATTTGGGATAATTGAGGAAAGAGGCATCCGGTGCGCGTATCATGGCTGGCTTTATGATTATGATGGCACTGTAATTGAAACACCTGGCGAGCCAGCGGGAAGCCCATTATGCGAGAAAGTCAAGCAAGGCGCCTACCCAGTTCGCGAGTTCAAGGGATTAGTTTTTGCATACATGGGACCGATGTCAGAGCTACCGGATTTTCCAATTTACGACACATTCGACTTGGATGGGCATGAATTGGTGCCGTATCGGCTGAGTTACCCGTGTAACTATCTGCAAGTCGCCGAAAACACTATGGATCCGATTCACACTGTCTATCTGCATACCCTGGTGGGTGAGACTCAATTTGAAGAGACCTGGGGAATCACCCCTGTTCTTAAGTTTAATGATGGCGAGACGGGTCTTTATTCCACACTGACTTATCGTGTCGATGACATGATCTGGGTGCGAACACAGCAGACTGTGTTTCCAACTTTTTCCCACGTTGGGGCCTTTTGGGAGACCGGCAAGGAAGAAAAATATTTCTTGCGTTCCAGCATTACTAAATGGACCGTTCCAATCGATGACACGAATAGCATGATCATTGCTTGGCGGCATTTCGGCCCAGCGATCGACCCTGATGGCAAAGGCAAACGTGACGAGGTAAAGATCGAGTCCGTCGATTTCGAAGGGCAAACCGAAGCGCGTGACTATGATGAAATGCAGCGCAACCCCGGTGATTACGAGGCACAGGTTTCAATCGGCCCAATCGCACGGCATGCCGCGGAGAATCTCGGAAAAACTGACCAAGGTGTGATGATGCTGCGAAACAGGCTCAGACGTGGCATCAGAGACGTAGCCAACGGCAACCCCGTTGTGCATTACGACGGGAACAAACCGATAAAGAATCTTTATACGCAAGACACCGTGATGCCCATTCCAAAACGGGATGATATGGACGATGACGAGCTGATGGCTGCCGTCGCCGAAGAGGTTATGCGGATTGTTCGTGAAGGTGACAATTTTGCCGGTGCGGAAAGAGAAGCATTCATTATCGAAAATCTGAAAAAAATTAAATCAGATAACCGTTTTGTTGTTGGTGAATAGTGGAAAATCGTTGGATTGCATATTTAATTCCACCGTTCATAGTCACACTGCTATTGGTGGCTGGATCACAATTCGTATTCATCCAAAATAGCTTTTATCAAGATCTTGGATTGGGTCGGACTGGTACAGATTTAACACTGGTTAATTACCTGAAATTTTTTACCGACTCTTTTTATCTAAAGACTTTCTGGATCACGATAAAGGTTAGCGCAATTGCGGCTCTGTTGACGCTCTTCCTTGGATTTCCAATCGCTTATGTTGTTGCAAGAATGAAATCAAAGCTCGCGATGTTTTTACTAGCAGGAATTGTAGTATCAACCTTTGTAACGATCGTGATTAAGGTTTTCGGCCTAATAATTATTTTTTCTGCTGACGGAGTTATAAACAAAACACTTTTAAATTTAGGTTTGATCGAGAGGGCATACAGCATTATCGGCACCCAAGAGGGAGTTGTTGTCGGATTGATGCACTTCACCATCGGCTTCAGTGTTTTGCTACTTTACAGCGTAGTGGTCACAGTACCACCGTCCTTGGAATACGCAGCTCAAATCCATGGAGCCTCTCGCCTAAGAGTATACCAACGTGTTATTATTCCACTTTGCGCACCTGGCTTCGTAGTCGGAGGATTGATGATATTTAACATGTGTATGGGTGCCTTTACCTCTGCAGCTCTCTTAGGAGGCGGAAGAGTTTTAACTCTGCCAGTTTTAGTCCAACGGACGGTAATGATGGAGGTGAAATATTCTACTGCAGCGTCAATAGCGTTCGTGCTTCTTGTTTCTGTAATTCTAATTAATTTGTTCTCGTTAATCGCTATCCGGCGCCTTCGTTCTGCGCGGCTCGTTGTGGCTTAGGATCCGTTATGCAAACTTGGACCGAAAAAGTGATTTTGTTTGTATGGTGTGGCTTTTCGTACGTTTTTTTACTTTCGCCAATGGTAGTAGTCATGGGGGCTTCATTGCACGGAGGAGAATTTTCTGCAGCGATAAAATTCCCGCCAGACGAGCCTTCCTTTCAATGGTATTCAAAAATACCAACAGAACAATTTGAGGCTCTCGCTCTAAGCCTCCTAGTAGCGGCAGTTGCTACTTTCATCGCCGCTCTCATTGCTATACCAGCGGCTCTCGGTCTGGTGCGCAGTAACTTCAAATTGAAGTTTGCAATTACCTCTGTTTTTCGCGCGCCGTTACAAATACCAGCTATCGTTTCCGGCATTGCATTTTTACAGCTCTACTATTTGATTTTTGATACTAGTGGCTTAATGCTTGCAGGTACCATACCAGGCATGCTTCTTGGCCATGTTTTCATAGCAACACCATTTCTTTTTGGAACAATAGTCGCGGTGCTTCAACGGTTTGATCACAGGCTAGAAGAGGCTTCCTACAGTCTTGGCGCTGGAAGGTGGCGAACACTATACAGGGTTACACTTCCAACAATAATGCCAGGCATATATTCTGGCGGTCTATACGCATTTATGGTCTCATTTGCGGACGTACCCATGTCCATTTTCTTAACAGCTCCTGGCTTCGTTACCTACCCAGTCGAGCTGTTTTACGCGATGGAAAACGATTTCGATCCCAGTATCTTAGCCTCTTCGTCAATAGTTATCGTCTTTTGCCTGGCGATGCTTCTGGTCGTACAAAAGGTGGTGGGTTTGGAGACCTTGCTCCGTTCGGGTGGGGGCAGTGCAAGATAAGTAAATTCAAGATAAGTGAACGATAACCAACGGGAGAAAGTTATGAACAAAATAACAAAAACGTTTACATCAGTCGCAATAGCAGTTGGGATGGTTTCTGCTGTTGCCACATCTGCCTCAGCGGCTGAATTTGATGGCGTAACCTTAAAAGTAGCTACCTGGGGTGGCTCGTGGAAAGCCAACATTGAAAAAATAATTGTTCCAAAGTTTGAGGCTTTAGGTGGCAAGATTGAATTCGTTACCGGAAGTCCAGCGGCGAATTTTGCAAAACTAGTTGCTGGTCGCGGGCGCGCTCCTTTTGACGTAATGGAGGTGTTGGATGCGCAAGTTGGTGATTTTGCACAGGTTGATTTCTTGCAACCAATAAATCTGGATTTAATCCCAAACAAAGTAAATCTCCAGCCATTTCAGTACAACGAGACCTATGTTGGTAGTTGGAATACTCAAGAAACAATCTGCTACAACACAGAAAAATTTGCAGAGCTTGGGTTAGCTGCACCAAAGACTTATGCCGACCTTGCAGCCCCTGCATTACAAGACAAAGTGAGTCTGCCAGATATTAATTCCGGAGCTGGTTTGGCAAATTTTGGTGGCGTGATTTACGCTGCTGGTGGAGATGAACAGAATATTCAACCAGGTCTTGATTTAATGAAGAAAATCAACGCTACAAAATTTTGGACCCGGGGTGGAGAGACGAAAACGCAGTTTGAGTCCGGCGATATCTATGCTGCAGTTGTCCACGCCGGTTGGTGTACTCGGGCTGCCCGTGCTGGTTCACCAGTGATGACTGTACACCCTGAGATTAAGCCAGGTGTTAAAGGTCTAGCTAAAGAAGGCTGGCTTGGCATAATGAAGTCTAGCGAAAACGTAGACGCCGCACATTGGTTTATCAACGAATATCTCACAACCGACTTCCAATACGAGTATGCAATCAATAGTGGGGTGTTTCCGCTGAATCAAGACGCGATTGAGAAGATGAAAACTGATGAAATCAACGCCAAGTTAATGGAATTGGACTCAGGTGCAATCTCATCCATGCTACGTTTGGACTACAGCAAAGTAGATAAAACCTCTTGGATTGATGGTTGGAACAAAACACTAACCACCAACTAAACCTTGGTAAAATAAAATTTAGCGTCGCTGATTTGGTTGGTTAAAATGTCCGGTGTGAGACTTGATAAAATCGTGAAAAGCTACGGGTCAACTGTGGCCGTAAATGATGTCTCGTTGGACATCAGGGAGGGCGAGTTTCTTACCCTCCTCGGTCCATCTGGCTGTGGTAAAACGACGACATTACGTTTGATATCGGGCTTTATCCAACCGACCAGCGGCGCTATTCATTTTGGCAATAAAGATGTGACTGGGATTGCCCCACAGCATAGACAAATTGGCATGGTATTTCAGGACTATGCTTTGTTTCCTCATTTGACGGTCAGCGAAAACATAAGTTTTGGCTTGGTTGAGCGGCGATATGAAAAGGTGGCAATTAAGAAACGTGTTGGTGAATTGTTGGCATTAATTAAACTTGAAGAAGCTGCCGACCGCTATCCTAGTGAGATTTCCGGTGGCCAGGCACAGCGGGTTGCAGTGGCGCGAGCAGTGGCTCACCCACCTAGTGTCTTATTGATGGATGAGCCATTGGGCGCACTGGACTTGAAACTTCGGGAAACGATGCAGGCAGAACTTAGGCGCATTCAACAGGAACTCGGCATCACAGCCGTTTACGTGACGCATGACCAATCCGAAGCCATGAACATGTCAGATAGAATTGTTGTCATGAATGAAGGCATTATTGAACAAATCGGATCCCCTCGAGGCATATATTCAAATCCTCAGTCAGTGTTTGTAGCCAATTTCATTGGCCAGGTTAATGTCCTCAACTGTAAAGTTACTGGTATAAAAGAGAACATAACCAATCTTGATTACAACGGGCAAAACATCAGGGCCCAACATGAAAGATCACTTCGGCAAGGCACAAATATATTCTTGGCGATACGACCTGAGGATATAAAAATCACCGAAAAAGCTATTCGAAATCCTCAAAATACTCTGAAGGGGGTTGTGTCAGAGGCATTGTTCTCCGGAAATGTTATGAAAATATCAGTCGAGCTTGAGAGCGGTGACTACATAAAAGTGGAGTGTCAACCCAAGGCAAATAGCTTTGAACTAGGAAGCCCGGTGCAAGTTAATTGGTTGCCGGAGGACTGTAATATTCTTTTGAACTAAATCGGTTGAGGAACCAATTATGGACCGGATACCTGTCAATCCTG
Source organism: Rhodospirillaceae bacterium (assembly GCA_002718015.1). Lineage (GTDB taxonomy): Bacteria > Pseudomonadota > Alphaproteobacteria > UBA8366 > UBA8366 > UBA8366. The sequence goes on along the minus strand of PBCW01000078.1, from coordinate 1,932 downwards.
GCTCTGTTGAGTGGTCCGGAGAAAACCCCGGCATTTATCTTAAATCAGAAACAGATGGTGATTATTCAGTCTTAGCGCTGTTTTTTAGGATCGTGTTGTCACCGCATGGACAGGGTATTGGCGCCATCATCCTCGGCGATCCAAACACCGCGGCGGGCTATCCAGACGTTCCAAATCTTTGCCTTACTGATAATCGCCCTATGATGCAGTATCTGCTCGATAATTTTGCCTCCAAATTTCCAACATTGATCGGCAGGGCCGGTGTTGACGCGATGAGCTGGCATGACGTTACCAGCAACAAACAAAACAACCAAACGATGCCACACAGCTACAGCGAAGAGTTAATCGCGAGTGACGTGCGCATACAAATGACATGGAAAGACCTTCAGCCACCGATGGCCATCGAAGTTGGTCCCAATGAGTCAGCCACCAAAGCGCATGATATGTATGCCGTATTTTTGGAGGCCACCGATGCGCGGATAACGATAAATGGAGCAGCATTGCAAGGTCAGGTTGTCGATCGGCAGTTTTTTGGCCGGACAATGAGCACCGCTTTTTTAGCATTATCTGAAACCTGGGTTAACCCTACCAAAAATGGGTAAGGAAAGAGCATGCCAATAAAACCAAATGTGAGGACAGGTGGCGTTGATTGGACGGGTGAGAACCCAGGAATGCTTTTGAAAACAGACCCAGCAGGCGACTGGTCAGTTTTAATGCTTTTTTTCCGGATTTTTTGGTCGCCTGTTGGCCCTGGCAATATTCTGTTGTTGTTTGAAAACCCGGGCAAAGACGCCGGCTTGCCAGAATGCTGCAATGTGATCATGGCGGATAATGAAGCGCTGCGTGACTATATCAAAAAGGGTTTCATCGAAAAGCTTAGCACCTTTTGTGATGCCCCTGCCTATGCCGCGGCTTCGCAACTGACCATTGATGATGTTGTCAGCTACGGAGACCCGTGCGGAGATTCCTACAGCGAGACTTTGACAGGTGGTGGTTTAACGATCAAATTGGTTTGGGAAGAGTTGGGCGAGCCAACGGCTCTTGAATTGCCGCCAGAGCTCACTGGCACCGGTGAGCACATTATGTATAGCCTGCTTGTTGACTCAAAGTCTTGTCATATTGAGGTCAATGGACGACGACTTGAAGGGCATCCTGTGCCTCGTGAGCAGGCGGGCCTGAAGCTCTCTACAGCGTTTCTGTATTACTCGGAAACCTGGGTTTTTCCCGACAAGTAACCGTGGAGTCATAACCGGCTAATCGGCACCAATGGCGGCAAGTCCTGCCCGAGCCACATCCAAATCATCATCGCCTGAGCCACCGCTGACCCCAATGCCGCCGACATGGACACCATCCAGAACGATTGGCAAGCCACCTGGAAGATTGGTGTATTGACCGCCTGTGGCAAAAGCCACACCAACTTCAAATTCCACAGGCAAGGCGCCCGATGCGTGTTGGCGTTCTGCTGCCACCCGGGCTTTTGCATAAGCTGGGCCAGAAGCAAGGTCAGCCGCCCCATCAGTTCTGCCAAAGCAAACAAGACCGCCTGACGGGTCCATAATGGCGATACATTGCGGCACATTCATCTCGTCAGCCCTGGCAACTGCCGCCGCCATCATTTTGCTTGCCGCCACATAATTGATCCGTGTCATGCTGGTTGTAAAAGCCATGAAACATGTCTCCCTAAAGTGATGCCCTGTTGGTTGTCTGTTGTTTGGCTGGCGCGTGATCTTGCGTATTTCTCTTTGTTAAAGCTGATTCAATACGTCTTTTGATATTTTGCAAATATAGCTGTATTTCGGATTGACCATCTGCGTGCATCTTGCTTCTGCAACTTGTCCCAGAAGCATATAGGCCTCCTCATAGCTGAGCCCGTAATCGGCATTCAACCAATACACCATCTCCTGAAATGCTGTCCGCATCGCATCTTCGAGA
>PBCW01000072.1 GCA_002718015.1 Rhodospirillaceae bacterium | reverse complement strand
TTGATGGGCATACAGATCAAAGGCCCATCCGTACTATTGAGTTTCCTTCAAACTGGGAGCTTTCTGCTGCAAGGGCAATTTCAGTTGTGAAATTTTTACGCAAGCAGGGATTGCCGGCCAAACGTTTTGCCGCAACTGGATTTGCTGCCTCATATCCTCTCGACAATCGCAGTGACGAAATTGCTTACCGCCGTAATCGGCGTATCGAAATGAAATTTGATCAACGCTAAGATGGGAGCGCTGCATTTCTTCTAAGCAAATCGATATTTTACAAGTTAGAACACAAAAAATATATAATTCTGTGGTAAATTCTTCCAATGTCATCGTGCTATGATTTCTGCAGAGTAGTGAAGATTCTTCTTTTTGACATTTCTGCCCCAAGATCGAAAATCTAGCGGGTGGTTTAGAGTGATGAGAGCTGCTCTTCGAACATCTCATCCTATTGAGGCTTGTATGCTATTACGACAAAGCGTCCTTAAAACGGGATTAATATTTGGGCAATCAAGATTTGGATCTTAGATCCAAGGGGGGATGAACTCGGGGCTGAATTACAGGGGGAACAAGTTGGCCGAGCCAACTGATGCTGAAGCCTCCTAAGTGCCCAATTTTCGTTTAATAAAAATTCAGTCATTTGTATTCGTAGGCAACACCTTGAGCACTGCCTGTTCATAGGCTAAGTCAAACACCTTGGTGCACTTATGAGGATGAGTGGCGGAACGTTTGAAAGTAAGGGGAAACATGTCTGAAATTACTGAAAAAGCTAAAGAAGGTTTAGTGCTGCGTTCATTATTATTCGTGCCAGTGAACGTAGATAAGTATGTTGAGAAGGCTCATACCCGTCGCGCTGATGCTATAATTTTGGATTTGGAAGATAGCATAGCTTCCTCTGAAAAGGCTATGGCGCGCTCCCTTGTAAACGATGCAGCAAAACTGGTTAGCAGGAGAGGCGCTGATGTTTTTGTCCGAATAAACAGTCCTTTACGGCTCGCCATACCTGATCTCGAGGCCGTTATTGGTCACGGGATAACTGGAATTACGCTACCTAAATGTGATGGTCCTGGTCACGTGCGGTTAATTGCGGAAGCAATTTCGGAATTGGAAGCAGAACGTGGTATGGATGTGGGTTCGACAATAATGAGTGTTCGTATTGAAACTGCCGAAGCTTACTTCAAAATGCCAGAGATTGCTAAATCACACGAGCGTATTGCAGGGTTTGGATTAGGCAGTGAGGATTTCACCCTTTCAATAGGTATAGAGCCTTCGACTGAAACACTTTTGTTTCCAAAACAGCAATCAATAATAGCGGCGCGAGCGGCAGGTGTTTTGCCCATGGGTTTGGTCAGTTCGGGAGCTGATTATACCAGGCTCGATGAGATGCGAGAGATTGTCAAAAAATCCCGTCGTTTCGGCTTCGCAGGATCATCATGTATTCACCCAGCTGTAGTTCCTATTCTTAACCAGGAATTCACTCCTGATGAAGGAGAGATCGCAAAGGCCCGAGTAATAATTAACGAGTTTCAAAAAGCGATTAACGCAGGCCGCGCGTCACTTGAGGTTGATGGAAAGATGGTTGATTACCCGGTTGTCTACCGCGCCCAGAATTTGATTAAAATTGCAGATAATATTGCCAAAAAAGAAGCGGTTATCGAGGCGGATTAAAAACATAAAGTCTAATTGACACTTACTCTGAGAGGTTTTTGGGTTTTGTGTAATTCTATTATCTTCACAGTTGTTAAAACTACCGTACGTTTGGGACTAGCGCAGGCAACAGAAACTACTATTATGGAGATTGTCCGAAACATGCGTATATTAGTAAAGGGTAAGGGAGACGCTTATGGCGACAAAGAAAAAAATTATTTGGCAGGATAAGCTATATCAAACACTTAAAAAAGACCTTGGTGTGACCCAGTTTGCTTACGTGCCCGATGCGGGTCATAAAGCTATTATAGATAATTCTATAAACGACAAGGATGTGCACTCTATTGCCTTGTCGACGGAAGAGGAGGGCGTGGGCGTTGCCGTAGGTGCTTGGCTTGGTGGCGAGCGTGCGGCACTTTGTGTTCAGTCTAGCGGTGTAGGAAACTGTGTTAACTTTTTCAGTCTAAATACCAATGGCCGTATCCCGCTCTTAATGCTCGTCTCGATGCGTGGTGACTTTGGCGAAGCTAATCCTTGGCAGGTTCCCATGGGTCAAGCGGTTAAACCGGTTTGCGAGGCTTGTGGCCTGACCGTCCTCACATGTGATTATGAGAATGAGGTGGTGCCTACTGTTCAGGCGGCAGGAGCTATGGCATTTCGATCTAATCAACCAATGGCTGTCTTACTCACGCAGAAGCTACTTGGTGCAAAAAAATTCGCTTAGAAGGGTAAAAAAAATGGCTAAAAAGACTACTAAGAAACATGTTAGTAAACCTAATGCCAAACTTAAGGCTGGTGAACTTGAACGTCGCAAAGCGACGAAAGCCATACTCGGTGTTACCGATGATTTTCTCATCGTGACTGGGCTTGCAGGAGCTAAAGACGATGTTCTAAATGCAACTGGAGCTAATCCGAACAATGTCTTCCCACTCAGTGGTGCGATGGGTGCAGCTTGCAGCATTGGATTGGGATTGGCTTTGGCACAGCCAGATAAGACTGTGCTTGTTGTTACTGGAGAGGGAGAGCTTCTTATGAATGTTGGTACACTAGCAGCAATAGGAGCTATGGAGGTTCCCAATCTCCGCATTTTATGTATCGATAACCAGCGGTATGGGGAGACTGGATGGCAACCCAGCCATACTCTTCGCGGTGTAGACTTGGCGAAAATGGCAGAGGGCGCCAATATTAAATCTGTTCGGACTGTTACTAAACAAAGTCAATTTAAGGAGGCACGTGAATTACTGCGTAACGCGAATAGCAGCACGTTTATTTTACTTAAAGTTGCCGCCACTGACCCTGGGAAATTAGCATTGCCAGCTGAACGTGATGCTTCGGTTTGGAAAACACGTTTTCGGGATGCACTTGGGGTGGTGTAGGATTAGATCATTCGTGAATTAGGGCGTATGTAAGCCTTTCATTACAGCAAGCATACACTTGGTCTCTAAAATATGTCATTAGACCGAGTTGTGGTCAAAAAGGTCGTTCGCCCTTAACCATTATACGGTATAAAAGTCGTCGCTGGCTTCGCCAATCGTAATCATCATTCGCTTGATGTAAGATGCTTCGGTTGTCCCAAATTAAAAAATCCCCAACGTTCCATTTGTGACGATAATGAAAATCAGGTTGGAATAGGTGATCATGCAAATCATCAAGAATTTTGTTGCTTTCGTCCCGGGTAAGCCCGTCAACTGACTCAACTCGGATAGGATTAAGAAAAATTGATTTGCAACCGTTTGCCGGATGAGTGCGTACGATTGGGTGTTTGGTTTGTTCGCCGAATTTCTCCACCTGGTCCTGAGAGCGTTTGATCAATTTACGGGGTGACCTGCTGCTTTCATAGACATGAATAGCTTTAAGCTGGCTTATTTGCTGTTTCATGCTGGTAGGCAGTGCTTCATATGCCGCCCGAGTTGACATGAAGTCAGTGTCTCCCCCACCTTCTGGGACTTCAAGGGCAAGAAGCATGGTGCCGGCCGGAGGGCACTCATAATAGGAAGCGTCTGTATGCCATGAGGTNCCNCGTATNTTCCGTTNGCCACTGCCNNCNGTNTCNCNATCTTNATGAGTTANAAGACCNATGTCAGGNTATTCTGGATGGTTAAATTGNCCGTAGAGCTGTTCGAAGGGATCGCCAAAAATACGGCCNGCCTNNAGAAAATCCNGTGGNGCAAGGTTCTGATNACGAATACANAATACCAGATATTNAGCCCANTAAGCATTAAGCTCTTCTNTGGTTTCNGNGGTGAGGTCGTCCGCNANNTTGATGCCGGTAANNTCNGCGCCTANGGGCGCGTCAAANGGCGTTANTTTCATCTTNNTCTCCTAACGAAATCCNCCACCGCCAGAAATNNTGATTGTATCGGCGGTNATATANGGNCATGCATCAGAACAGAGNAANNGTACNACTTCGGCAATTTCTTNNGGATNNGCCATGCGGCCAATGGGAATATCATTGGTCATCGACTNTTTNANATCATNTGATGAAATATCTTGAAAATGGGTATCTGCGGCTGCTGGCGAAATTGAAACGCAGCGTATATTCTCTTTTACAAACTCACGTGCAACTCCCATAGTCATAGTNACAACTGCACCCTTAGCTGAGGCATAATGGATTGAGTGACCNCCTCCTCCNCGAANATAAGACATGGAGGCCGTGTTTACAATCACTCCGCTGCCGCGTTCGAGCATGTGTGGTAAAACAGCCTGCATGCCGTAGAACACACCTTTGACATTAAGGTCGTAGGCTTTCTCAAATAAATCATCATCNATGTCTAGGAATTTGGAGCGCTTTATCGCAGATCCTGCATTGTTGAATTGAAAATCAATGTTTCCGAAATGTTTGANNCCGGCGGCAACAGCCGCCTCGACTTTTGCTCGCTNGGTAACGTCGCATGATATGGCAAGACCTTTACCNCCCCTTCGGTTCACCTCGNAGGAAACTCTTTTAGCTCCNTCTATATCAATATCGGCGCAGATCACATTAGCGCCTTCGCGAGCAAAAATATAAGCGGTTGCTTCGCCAATGCCACTGGCTGCTCCGGTCAGAAAAAGAGTTTTTTTTGCAAAAAAATCNGGTGTTTTAGGCATTAAANGTTCTCTCCTCTTACGCTTTCGATCCGCCTGTTAGGTATAGCGTATCGGCATTAATGAACTCACAAGCATCAGAACATGTAAATAGCACCATTTCCGCTATTTCATCAGGTGTGCCCATACGTTTCATGGGGTTNCCCTCAATTGAAGCATCAAGCATTTCTTTNCTAGAAATATCTTGGAAAGGGGTATCAACTGCGGATGGTGACAACGATAGACATCGGACGCCTCTACCTGCAAANTCGCGACCAACGCCAATTGTNAGGGTGTGTACNGCACCCTTGGCAGATGCGTAATGAGGGGATTTGGCCGCACCGCCCGTGCGAGTGGCGTTGCTAGCCATATTTACAATCACACCCTTTCCTTCCTTTAACATGTGCGGAATAATAACCTGCATACANAAAAAGGTTCCCTTTACGTTCAACTCATATGTTCGATCCCACAGATCCTCATCAATCTCTAAAAACTTAGCACGTTTTATCGCTGAGCCTGCTGAATTAAAGAGNAAGTTAATTTTTCCGAATCTTTCGAGCCCNAAAGAAACCGCCTTTTCAACACTGCTGCGGTCGGTTACGTCACATTGAAGGCCTACTCCATGTCCTCCGGCTTGAACAACNTGGTCAGCAATCATNATNGCGCCTTCCTNATCAATNTCAGTGGCTACTACGTTAGAGCCTTCNCTGGCAAAGATCATTGCCGTTGATTTCCCTATGCCACTTGCAGCACCTGTGATGAAGATTGTTTTATCTTTNAAATAATTTGGTGTTTTTGGCACTTTTGCNTCTCCCATTAGTTTANTAGCTTTTTACGNGAATCTAAGCTTTAGTTCTATCCCCTAGACACTTTCAGACTTTTAGGGAAAATTNACAAGGANCAGGAGGATTGTATGAGTATAGGCGTTGGTTTTGGAATTGCGGATTTTCCATTTTCATCCGCTACAGCATTCTGGGAGTGGGTCGCACTTTGCGAAGAAAGCGGGGTGGATTCAATATGGCAGACAGATCGTCTCATTTCCAAAGTNCCTTACCTTGAATCACTNTCTGCTCTTGCAGCGATAGCAGGCGCGACTANAAAAATAAAATTTGGGATGAACATTTGTTCGGTCGCATTACGAGATCCGCTTGTNACGGCCAAGCAATGCGCAACTATAGACTATTTNAGCGNTGGGCGCCTTCTGCCAGCATTCGGNATTGGTAGCAAAGATGCTGCTGACTGGGCAGCTACTGGACGTGCGTTCNAAGGNGTTGGTCAGAAAGTGGACGAGTCGCTGGAGATAATTTCGCGACTTTGGTCAGANGAAGCGGTGAGTTTTGAAGGCGAGCACTNCAAGTATAAAGATGCTTGCATTGAACCTAAGCCGGCTCAAANAAAACTTCCTATTTGGATTGGCGGCTCATCGCGGCCTGCAATTAAACGAACAGCCCGTTTTGGTAGTGGTTGGCAAGCAGGTCGAGAAACTCCCGCAGAAGTTAANCCNGTGATAGATGAGATCAAGAAAGAGGTTGAACTCGCAGGNCGCAGTATTGATTATGATCATTATGGTGCGGGTTTCTTTTTTCGGTTTGGAAATTGGGAGGAGCCTTGCGTNAAAAGCAAGGCGGNTATGTATTTNAAACGAGCTCCNAAAGCTAANNTNAACGCTAGTTGGGCGATTGGAAATTCTGATGACATACTGGAACGTATCCAAGAGTATATAAATTCTGGAGTTTGTAAGTTTGTTTTGCGCCCAATCGGGGATAGCGATGGAGATCTAATGGCGCAGACGTTGCGGCTCGTTGAAGAGGTGATACCGGATGCNAGTGCCTTGACGCCGATGCCTTAGGTTATGGTCATTATTCGAGCTAAAACTTCAGTATACATTCGGAACCCGAAGAAATTACGGTGCACTGCATTATCTTAGGGACAAAAATTGATAACGGGTGTTCGTATTTATTCAGTCATGTACTCCAAATTGTTTAAGCCAAATTTAAGTTGCCAACTAGGTATTGTTTAATTTACAACACCGGTCCAAAGTGGAGTAACGCTATGAAGAACGATATACATCCTGATTACCATGAAATTGTCGTAGAAATGACGGATGGCACAACCTACAAGACTAGGTCGACTTGGGGAAACGCCGGTGACACTTTAAAACTTGAGATTGACGCTAGTTCTCATCCAGCTTGGACGGGCGTACATCGCTTAGTTGATAGCGGTGGCCAGCTCGCCAAATTCAATAAACGCTTTGAAAGCTTTGGTCTTAAGGGGTGATTGAAAGCTTCTACGGACAACTGCAAAAAAATATACAAATTCTTTGTACTTGAAATTTCCATTATCGTGCCCACCTATATTACGACAATCGCTGCTTTTAGCGGGATTGTCGCTTCATCAACCTGGCGTGTGGCATTCTTGTGCGCGCCCTAAACATTGTCGCTTTTATGAGGGCAATAGGAGATTTTAAAATGCGTTATGATTTTTCACCACTTTTCAGAAGCACAGTAGGTTTTGATCGTTTGTTCAACATGATTGGCGACCTAGAAAATGAACAGACACAAAGCTACCCACCATATAATATTGAAAAACTGTCAGAGGACGCTTATAGGATAACCATTGCAGTCGCTGGTTTTAAAATAGAAGACCTTGAAATCGAAGCACAGGAAAATCAGCTGTTAGTGTTGGGCCGCGTCGGGGAAGAACGTAATGATGCGTCTAGTGCTGAAACGACAGTAGTATATAGAGGAATAGCCGAGCGAGCATTTGAACGGCGGTTCAGTCTTGCAGATCACGTGAAAGTCACTGGTGCAGATCTAGCGGATGGGCTCTTGCACATTGAGCTTGAGCGAGAAATACCAGAAAGTTTGAAGCCACGTCAGATTCCTATCGGGAATGGTGTGCACGGGCAAAAGAAACTTAAAACGAAAGCGGCCTGAAGTTAGACAATATGAACTGGCATGCCCTTTGTGGGCATGCCGGCTCTACTTAATGACCGTTAAGTAAGTAGTTTATTCAATTCCTTGCGAAAGGCATTTGGTATCCTGCTAGGTTTTCGGGTCTTACGGTCAACATAGACGTGTACAAAATGTCCAAGAGCCGCCAAACACTCGTCTGAGCGTCTATACAGTGCCACTTGATAGGTCACACTGGAGTTTCCCATTTTAGTGACACGAATACTGGCGTTGATTATATCAGGATGCCGTATTTCTCTAAAAAATTTGCAGCCGGTTTCTGCTACCACGCCAAATACCGGAGCAGTATTAGGGTCTAGCATTATTTTTTTAACCAGATGCATATTTACCGCTGTATCGATATAGGAGTAATACTCGACATTATTCACATGGCCATACACATCGCTATCCATCCAACGGGTTGGTATGTCGACAAAAAACGGGAAGTTTTCCCGATCAGGATGTTTTTTTTCAGTCATATTATGTTTGCTAGGTGTAAATGTTAATAAAACTATTAGGCGTGACTATCAAAATTGGCATCTTATATCTGTGTAAGGTTATAAACTCGTTTATTGGGCTCAGCTTTCTGAAATTTATAAGATCAGCGAGTGGTTTTGCCATCCCATCATACCCAATCGGTAACTGTACCTTTGCCTAAAATGATTTTTTAGAAATATTTTAATATAATTATAAGCTGTTTCGGAACCTCTAATGGTAGCATATGACCTGCACCATCTATCCTAACGTGAGCCGGACTTCGAGCTTCAACCACCATTGGTAAAGCGCTGGTAAGCGCTGTCATTGGCTTTTTTTGTCAAAAAAAGAATCTGCGGCGGTACGGTGCGATTTTTTCGAAGCGATTTGAGCTTCAGCGCGCTCTATTTCCATTTTCAATTCAGCTATATAAGTGTTGAGAGCCTCTATCGACATTACTTCAAGATCTTTCAATTCCTGTGGTTTGGCGGTTGGCTCAAATTCGTCTGTGTCCATAACTTAGAATCCCAATTTGCAGGACCAAATTCGTCAGCTTTTGTAGCGTTGTTGGAGTGATTACGAAAGGCCCATATTTTCTTTGAAAAGTATTAAGAGAAAAATGCTCTATGGTGCTTGCAGGTAGGGCGCGTAAGCAGCATATTACAAAAGTAGATCTTAAATCATATACTGTCTAAATTGACGGTGGAAATTTCTTTGAGGGAGATACCTATGAACGGGCCATTGATGCCGAAGGCCACGGCCGTGTGGCTGGTAGATAATACTGCGCTAAGTTTCGAGCAGATTGCTGATTTTTGTGGTCTTCACGCTCTTGAGGTGCAGGCTATCGCTGATGACGAGGTGGCAATTGGCATGCAGGGCCAAGATCCGATAGCAAATGGGCAAGTACTACGCGAGGAAATCAATCGATGTGAGCATGATTCTGAAGCTCGTCTTGAGTTACTGACTTCTGGTACTCCGATCCCAGAAGCGCGTGCAAAGGGGCCGCGCTACACACCGCTTTCTAAACGCCAAGAAAAGCCAGATGCTGTAGCGTGGTTACTTCGGCATTATCCCGAACTATCAGATTCACAGATCGGAAGGATGATTGGGACGACAAAGCCTACAATAAATGCTATTCGGGACCGCACCCATTGGAATGCACCCAACCTAAGGCCAAGAAGCCCTGTCGAGATTGGCCTTTGTTCGATGGAAGAACTCGAAGAATATTTAGAATTAGCTCGTAAGAGAGCTGCTCGTAAAGCCGAACTGGAACAGAAAGCTTTGGAAGAAAAATCTCAGGGTTTAGTTGAGTCCGAGAATACGATCAATGATAAAACAAAAACCACCGAGACAAACGACTCTGTGTTCTCTGCTTGGCCCGCTACGGCTAAAAATCCTTCATCATCTACAGAAGAGAAATCGTCGATTATAGAAGACTGAGCGAAAGTTGATCAATCGGGTGTCGACTAATTGAAATTGAGTTTTTTAACTCCTTGCGTAACCTACTTTTTCTAAAGCACATTTAATTTCTGTTAATACTGTTAGATCTTCTATGGTCGCGGGGACTTTGTAATCTTCGCTATTTGCGATCTTTTGCATTGTATTACGCAGAATTTTGCCGGAACGCGTCTTCGGTAACCTTTCCACAATTGCTGCCGTCTTGAATGCTGCGACCGGTCCTATTATTTCTCTTACGGATTGCCTGAGATCCTCGATGATATCAGCATGAGATTTAGTAACGCCTATTTTCAAAACTGCGAAGCCTAGTGGCAACTGGCCCTTTAATTGGTCGGTTACTCCTATTACTGCGGCTTCTGCAACGTCTTGGTGNTTGCATAATACCTCTTCAATGGCTCCGGTTGANAAGCGATGGCCTGCAACGTTAATGACGTCATCTGTCCGTGCCATCACATAGATATATCCCTCCTCGTCAATATGTCCGGCATCACCCGTTTGGTAATATCCTGGGAATTCAGTCATATATGCATCTACGTAACGTTTTTCAGCATTCCACAATGTTGGAAATCCACTCGGCGGTAATGGTAGCNTAACACAAATGGCTCCCATTTCNCCGGCGGGCAACTGNTTTCCTGACGGACTAAGGATCTGTATATCATATCCGGGCACAGCCTTGGTTGGTGAGCCNGGTTTAACTGGCAAATACTCTATTCCCATGCAATTTGCACCCATGGCCCAGCCCGTCTCGGTTTGCCACCAATGGTCTATTACAGGNCGGTCGAGTTTTTCTTTTGCCCAATGGAGCGTGTCCGGATCTGTCCGTTCTCCCGCTAAAAATAGAGTTCGGAAATTATCCAGATTATAGTTTTTTATAAGTTCACCGTTGGGATCCTCTCGTTTTATTGCGCGGAAAGCTGTTGGTGCTGTAAATAATGCAGCCACTTTATATTCAGAGATGACCCGCCAAAAAACGCCGGCGTCTGGTGTCCCAACGGGTTTTCCTTCAAACATTAATGTAGTGCATCCATAAATTAACGGTGCATAAACGATGTAAGAGTGGCCAACTACCCAACCAATATCAGATGCTGCCCAAAAGACCTCTGATTGATCGATGTNGTAAACATTTTTCATCGACCAATTTAAGCCAACCATGTGGCCCCCATTATCCCGGACAACGCCTTTTGGCTGACCCGTTGTTCCTGAGGTGTAGAGNATATAGAGTGGATCTGTCGCTTTTACAGGAACCCAATCTGCGGGTTTAGCTCGTGTCATTGCTTCATGCCAGTCAATNTCGCGCCCAGGTAAAGGGTCAACTANATGCTCGTTTCTCTGAAGTAATATAACCTTTTCAATGCGGTGCGAGGCCAGCTCAATAGCCTGATCAACGATTGGCATATATTCCACTNTACGATTTGGCTCNAGACCACAAGTTGCCGTGACAATTAATTCAGCGGTGCAATCATCAATCCGTGTTGCTAATTCTTGAGGAGCAAAGCCGCCAAAAACCACTGAATGTATGACCCCCAAACGAGCACAGCCAAGCATGGCCACTACAGCCTCCGGNACCATGGGCATGTATATGATTACTCTGTCACCCGCGCTTATATTTTGTTCACAAAGTACTCCAGCAAACTGAGTTACCTGATCTCGGAGTTCTTTATAAGTAATTTGACGTTTGGTTCCTGTCATAACGCTGTCGTAAATCAGAGCAGTGCGATCACCGTTCCCAGCCTCTACGTGACGGTCAACAGCGTTGTAGCATGTGTTCGTTTCAGCTCCNGGNAACCACCTGTAAAAAGGTGGTCGTGTATCGTCGAGCACTTTATCCCAGCTCNGGGTCCAGAAAATGCTCGAGGCCGCTTCGGCCCAAAAATCTTCAGGATTTTCAAGCGAGTGCTTGTAAACGTCATGATAGTTTTTTGGCATTCTTAAAATCCATCCCAATCGAAACGTCACCAATGAATACGGAAATGTTCTGTCAGGTTGATTAGCATAAAAAAGTCACGGTTTTTATCCTAAATATGAATTGGCCCAATTTTTTGTTCTNATGTCGTTAATGNCAGCAGACTTGCACGGGAATATCTCTGAANAATNNTTCAAGATACGGCCCNNAGATGCNGAAGTGGGAGGTTTGNCNGGCAGGACTCAAANGTCAGCCNATTNNTGTTATTCCANTCTCAGCGANAGAGTNTATTTCATCCCTATTAAAGCCACCTTCAGATAAAACCTCNACACTATGTTCTCCAAGTACGGGCGCATGCCGNTTTATCGAGCCGGGNGATTTTGAAAAGTGTGTCGGAATAACGGTGCTCTTCAATTTTCCTTCTGTTGGGTGATTTTCCTCAACGATAAAGTTAGTTGCTTTTATATGCGGATCATCGAGCAAATCCGATAAGTGATTTACTGGCATGCACGGTACGTCCGCAGACACCAATCTCTTTATCACTTCGTCACTAGTACAGCGCCTCACCAAATCTGATGCAATTGCATAAAGCTCAGAGATGTGCTCTGCCCGATAGGTTGCATCTGTAAGTCTCTGGTCGTTGAGCATGTCATTGCGATCGAAGGCCGTAAAGAAGGATTGCCAATGTTTATCATTGTAAGGCATCAGACTAATATAACCGTCTACGGTTTTCATTGGTTTGCGCTCTGTTGCCAAGATCCTAGTATAGCCAAACCCGCTTTTGGGAGGATCAAACTTTGCCCCAAAGAAATGTTCGATCAGGTTAAAGTGTACCATGTTTTCAAACATGGGCACTTCAACGCTTTGTCCCTCGCCGGTTCGCTCTCGATGCAGCAGCGCAAAGGCTATTGCTTGCGTTACTGCCATTCCCGAGGTTTTGTCCGCAAGTAATGCCGGCACATGTTTAGGTTCACCGCTATTAAATCCCACAATCGAGGATAAACCAGATGCGCCCTGAATTACATCATCATATGCAGGGCGATCAGCATAAGGACCTTCCTTACCAAAACCGTAGCAACCACAATAAATTATGTCAGGTTTAGTAGTTTGAAAGTCGGCGTAAGTCAGGCCTAGTCGGGCCATTGCCTTTGGGCGCATGGAATGGATAACTACATCTGCAGTCTTGGAAAGCCGCAGCAATATTTCACGGCCTTTTTTCCTCTTCAGATTGAGCACTAAACTCCTTTTGTTACGGTTGGTATTCAAATACATCGCGCTCATACCAATATTACGTGCTGGGCCAATCTGACGTGTCACATCACCGTTTGGTGACTCAACTTTAATAACATCAGCTCCCATATCGCCTAATGTTTGAGTAGCAAAAGGTCCCATAATTACTGAAGTAAGATCTAGTATTTGGTAGCCATCTAATGGTCCCGGCATAGCCGGATCTCCTATCGAATTAAAATTCAATTATGATGTGATGTCTGTCAAAATTAATTTGCGCCGAAAATTGAACAACCTTTATTTGCAAGGCTCAGCAGCCCATTTCAACATAATATCATTATGCTTTCTTGTTCGGCTAGTCTTGTGGGTTGTAGTTACTCAATGATTCAAAAACAACTAGTGCTGCGCACTTAGTTTATGCAACAGAACTCCCATCTCAAGATATCGTATTCCGAGAGCCAGGTTTCTCTAAAAACTATGCATTTCGGAAAATTCTGACCGTCCGTAACATCTTTTACGTCATTCGCGATCTATACCCGAACGAGCTAGGTAATGCCTTGTGTTTGGATTACTGCACCTGCGATCGGCTATTTAACAATAAGACACGATGATAAAGTCCTAAGAGTTACTGAAAAGAAATCTCTTCCAAAAACATCAAGGGGATCTTGTATGTTAGTAGAGCAAGTAAGATTTCTATACCAAAATAGAATAGTTTTGCGTTGCCAGGTACAACGGACAAAAAGATCTGCTGTCAAGTAAGTTCTTTAATTGAAAAGGAGTAGGGTTTAAGGCCAGCGCAGTGCCTACGCCAAATCTCGTTTAGCATTTTACCGAAATTATAGGTGAATTGCGATTGATTACAGAGCGGTGAACCTAATAATGCTGGTCTGAGACGTTGCCTAAAGTCATCCAGACGTTGCCGGTCTTCACTCAATGCTGTGGCTATTTCTAAATAGGATTGTTTAGATGATGCGGAAAACGCTGGAACTCCGACCATTTTTAAAATCCACTCACCCGCGCGAGCACAGGGACGGATGGACTCGTTATAGCTGACTACAGGTATTCCCATAGAGAGAGCTTCAATGGTTGTGATGCCGCCTTGCTGAGGAAAGCCGTCTAAGGCGATATCAACTTCATTGTAGGTTTGTAAGTGGTCATAGTGGTCGGTTTTTCCTCGAAAATCTATTCGCTCTGGCGCTATTCCCATCGAAATAAAGGGCTCGCTTAGACGCTTTATTGTCCATTCATCGATCGTTGTGTCCTTGAATGTCATGGTCGAATTTGGAATTTTATTTAAAACGGAGGCAAATAGTTCAAGCGTTGTTCTCTGGAGTTTAACTGTACGATTTAAGTTGGCAAATCGAACTAGCTCACTGGAGAGACAGGGGGCGGTGACTGTATCAGGCATCCGCGGCGGAGGACACCATATAATGCTTGAGCCGTCGAAGAATATTATATTTTCAAGATATTTTTCTTCGGTCTCTCTTGGCACATATACGTCGTCAGCAATGAAATAATCCACTGCCTCAATTCCGGCTGAGGTGCCAAGTCCTGACCAGCATAAAATCAGAGGCGCGGGTTTTTCAGCATAAGTCATTAAACGGTTCCCGGGCATGTGACCGGTAAAGTCAATTAAAACATCAATTTTATCGGAACGGATTCTATTAGCTAATTCCGCGTCATCGAGGGCGAAAACGTTACTGAATTCATCAGCTGACCTACGAAAAAACTCTTCAACTTGCTGTTCTGGTGGTGACGAAGAATAAAGGATGTAACGATCATTGCGCTCTGCTGGACGAACAAAAAAGGCGGCCATAGCAGCCTTTAATGAATGACCGCTGGCAAAATCTCTTGAGACAAATCCTAAGTTAAGTGGTTTGTTGATGGTTTTTTCAGTTACTGCTGGTGTCGATTCTGCGGTAATTGGAGCAGCAAACCGTCGATTGAATTCATAATAGGCTGCGAATGCAGATTCATCATCAAAGCCGTTAAGATGCTGATGTAGCAACACCTCTTCGAAAGTTTTTCGCGAGGAGGGTTGATGGTGAAGAATGGTATTGAAAATGTTTACCGCTTCGTCGTGAAAACCACGTAGCTGCATGTGCTGTGCCATCACCAAAAGCGTAGCTTCAGGGTCCTCAATGAACATTATTACATCTTGGACGACATTTAAGATTGGCTCCATGTTGCCTTTGGGAGCAAGTATTTCGAAAAAAAAATGCCAAACTAGGCGTTGATTTGGTTCTGTCTGAAGGGATTCAGTAAGCCAGGTAAGCGCTTCTTCATATAAATGCTTATCAATAAGCATCCGTGCTCGTTTAACCGTTTCTTGGGAATGTGTTGGATTTAGTATTTTCATGTTAAGAAAATAGAATGGTGGAAAATAAGCCGGCAATCAACAGGCATCAACCCATCTTATAAAAATGGGGACCGGTGCTTGCCCATAGCTCAGCGAGGTTTATAATAATACGTTCGGGACCAAACGAGTAGAGGGGATATTTACATGCCCAAAAACCCCGTTGTTGGTATTATTATGGGAAGCCAATCAGATTGGACGACCATGTCGAGCTCAGCTGAAACGTTAAGGGCTTTGGGTATCAAAAACGAAAAACGTATTGTGTCGGCACACCGTACCCCTAAGAGGCTGGTTAACTATGCTGAGAGTGCGCGAGAGCGTGGATTGCAGGTGATAATTGCTGGAGCTGGTGGGGCGGCACATTTGCCCGGGATGATTGCATCTCTGACATCGTTGCCCGTTTTCGGTGTTCCCATAGAGAGCGCGACCTTAAGGGGAATGGATAGTCTGCTTTCAATTGTACAGATGCCGGCGGGAATACCAGTAGGAACACTTGCTATTGGTCGGCCGGGTGCGATTAATGCTGCCCTCTTAGCTGCATCAGTTATTGCACTGTATGATCAAGATATTGCGGATGCTCTTGGAAAATGGCGGTTGGAGCAGTCAAATGCAGTTGGCGAAGAGCCCATAGATGAAAGCTGACAACATAGCGATAATCAAACCCGGCTCTGTCATAGGAATTCTCGGAGGTGGTCAGCTAGGGCGGATGATTTCCATAGCCGCTGCTCGCCTTGGATATCGGTGTCACATTTTCTCAGATGTCACCGACTCACCTGCGGGTCAAGTCTCTGATGCTGTGACAGTAGCATCCTACAGTAATCTCGAAAGCCTCAGATCCTTCGCCGAGTCGGTGGATGTTGTGACAATGGAATTTGAAAATATTCCTGAGGAGCCGGTCTTATATCTTGATCAACTAACATTTGTAAGACCTAGTCCAAAAGTACTGTCAGTTGCTCAAGATCGGTTAGTTGAAAAAAATT
The DNA here is from genome assembly GCA_002718015.1 of Rhodospirillaceae bacterium. Lineage (GTDB taxonomy): Bacteria > Pseudomonadota > Alphaproteobacteria > UBA8366 > UBA8366 > UBA8366. The sequence continues at coordinate 3,098 of PBCW01000072.1, read as the reverse complement.
TTATGAACTCAATTGGCGTTGAAACCACGCCGTATGTAGCCATTCACACAGCTTCAGACCTTGTTGATGGAGTGTCAAAACTGGGTCTGCCCTCTGTTCTTAAGACAACTCGCCTAGGTTACGACGGTAAAGGGCAAAGTCGCTTGCAAGATGCCTCCGACATCGGTGGGGCTTTCACTAAATTACGGGAACAGCAAGGAATCTTAGAACAATGGGTGCCATTTACATTAGAAATATCTGTAATTGTTGCACGCAGTTCTGATGGAGAAATAATCTCCTACGGTCCCGCAGAGAATCGCCATGTAAACCATATTCTTGATACTACTATTGTTCCGGCTAGAATATCACAAGGTGTGGCATCAAAAGCGGAGAGGATAGCGCGGAAGGTAGCAGAAAAGCTTAATTTAGTGGGTCTGTTAGCCGTAGAGATGTTTGTGGCCAAGGATGGAAAAGTGCTTGTGAATGAGATAGCTCCTAGACCACATAATTCAGGTCATTGGACAATAGATGCCTGTAAAGTTTGCCAATTCCAACAACTAATACGTGCAATTTGTGGATTACCGTTGGGATCCCCGGAACGTTTGTTTGATGCTGAGATGAAGAATTTGATCGGAGACGATGTAAAACGTTGGGCAGATTCTATAATCAATCCAGATACCCGTTTACATCTCTACGGCAAATCAGAAATACGCCCAGGCAGGAAAATGGGCCATGTAACGCATTTAAAGCCACTTACTAAGTAAAAAGTAATTGAAAGTGTGAGCCTGAATGGCGATGAAAAAAGAAACTAGAGCGGATGAAGTAGTACTTTACGACTATCCAATTTCTTATAACTGCCAAATCGTGCGGCTCGTATTGTGCGAGAAAGGTGTGCCTGGGAAAACTATTCGAGTCGACATTGGTCCCATGATGGAACAATTTACACCTAATTTTATGCGGCTCAACCCAAGTGGTCAGGTACCTGTTCTTCTACATCAAAACAAGGTTGTAACACAGACACTAGAAATTATGTATTACCTCGATCAGCACTTGCCTGGCACTCAGTTGATTCCACTTGCTACGGAAAACCGTGCAGCGATGGAGAAGTGGGTGGCTATGGAGCGCGCATTTCCAGAAGCAGATTTTACTTATGGGCTGGTCGAGCAGGGCACTGGAAAGATTGTTGCAAGGGATATGGAACGTCGTAAGAAGCTAATAGAAAAATATATGATGGTTAATCCAGATTTAGCTGATTCATATAAATTAAAACTCGAGGCTGTTGTGGATTGGCAAATGAGGTTGCGTGATCCAGACCTTGTGGATCGCCTAGTAGATCAAATTCATAAAATGCTAGACGAGTTAGAGAAGCAGGTTGCCGGCCGAAATTTTATCGTGACCGAAAATTATACTCTTGCGGACGTAGTTTGGACTGCATTCTTGGCACGTCTGGAGATGGTAGGCTTTAAGAGAATGTGGTCATTAGGTGCGCGACCTAATATTGAAGAGTACTACATACGTATGAAGCAACGCCCAAGTTTTGCGTGTGCGCCTATCCATCTCAAATCGTCTCTTTGGCTAGTTATTGTCTCAGCCATAAAGGTATTTAGACTTCAACTCAGTTTGTTGCTGGGAATCGGGATTATAGCGCTATTATCTGTTTCTGCTTCATTTTAAGGGCGCATTATTTGTGGTGGGCGCGGCAGTTTTCCAATGAATGAGCTTATTCGCTGCTTGATCATAGGTATTTGCATAACGTTATCTATGCGACGATTTAAAAAACCCCACGTTTCGTTAGTGTTGGTAGATGTGTCGTCTAGCCAATAAATGAGTGTTGCGCAATAGATGCCCGCTAAAAGCCCGCGTTTAGAGTAGAAATTCCAGTCAGATGAGCGATCACCCGCAGCATACCAGATCGTGTCGACAGTTCGATAAAGGCACCGTGCTGCCATTGGTGCATTTGCAGGTAAGGTAAGCACTGAACACGCCCTTCGGATAGCTTCACGGTGGGCAATATTTTGTTCGAGTCGACATCGTATGGCTTTTGCAACTCGTTTTCTTACAGATAAAGAGGATAAGTCACCCGCCTCCCGGACCATATTTTTGTCAGCTAATTGGCTGTGATATTCTATTGCGTCCGTTGCGGAGACCGGAAATGCTAGCAATGCACTTGCATTATCAAGGCCACAATCTGTAGCTCCCCTTTTGAGCGCTTTCATGGTCCAGCCGTCGAAAGGTACATGTGATAAGCTGGCGACAATAATCTGGGTTCTCAGTTTTTCTAGGTCAGCTTGATTGTTCATCATTTTCTGCCGTTCCGTATGTGGGCCCTATTCAGGAGTACCGTAGCGCATTTCATCTCTGAACATAAGCAGGGAAAGGTCTTCCATTCTCTGTGGATATAGTATTCCGTCCAGGTGGTCGCATTCATGCTGCACCACACGAGCATGAAAATCTTTAGCAATGCAATCGATCTGTGATCCATCTGGTGCAGTTGCGCGATATCGGATTTCAGTATAGCGGGGAACTTTGCCAATCAGGTGCGGCAGTGAAAGGCATCCTTCCCAGCCTAATTTTTTCTCATTGCTTAGGGGCTCGATTGTGGGATTGATTAACACTGTCAAAGGTATGTCCTTTTCATCAGTATTTCCAGCATCTGCGTCATAACTTATAAAAAAAACCACCACCCTCAAAGGCACATGGATTTGAGGCGCCGCAAGACCTGTTCCGTCAGCATCTTGCATAGTCTCAACCATATTTCTAATCAACTCTTGGATACGTGGCGCAGTGGGATTAATCACTTGTTCAGCAGTTTTCCGCAGAACAGGGTGACCCATACGCGCGATTTTATGTATAGCCATACTAGTAATATGCAAAAGTGATGTCACACAGTAAAGCCCCGAAGCACAACATTTAAATTATTTTCCTACTGTTCTTTCCGCTTCACAGCTTATTACTCCTATGATATAAGGCGCGGCCTTAGAAGGGTTTTATGCTCTCCAAACCTTCGATCACAACGATTAGAGTGTGTTGCAAATTGCAGGAGTAAGGGAAATAGTTCAAGTTGTGGTAAGAGACAATAATGTCGATCAGGCTTTGAAGGCGCTAAAGAAAAAAATGCA
>PBCW01000071.1 GCA_002718015.1 Rhodospirillaceae bacterium | reverse complement strand
CGAGTACTGCGACAATTTTCTGATTTACGACATGTGTGCCCGGGACACTAACCGTGACGGCGTTGTGGAGGTAGTTTACTTCACCGATACCAGAGAGGTTTTCATGTACCATCCTGAGTCCGAGGGCAACTATCCAAGCGATCTCGGACTGCATCGGTGTGTCATGCCAATGGATGAGGAAGTGGTGGCAACCACCAATCGAGTCTTTTATGTGGACGATTCCACGACTTTTCTGGAAAAGCAGGACATCAAAGGGGCCATGATGCTCAAATATGTGGCCTTCATGCCGGAGGTCACGGCCTGCAACCTGCGCGCGGAGCAAGAAGCCGCCGACAATTAGACCGGCTGATGCGTCCGGTGCTTAAGACTCAGAAGTTTCATTGGCACTCTTGTTGCTAATCCACACTGTTTGATAGGGACGTAATTTAAGGTGCTCTCCGATATCCTGATAATGTTCGCCGCTTATCAGATCATGCCACAGGTCGATGCTGATCAAATTGATATCTGCTAGACAGATTGATTTTTCCTCATCGGTGACGTTGCTTATACAAAATATACTCTGGTCCCGATTGATACTCTGGCGCCAGAAAGCAAAGATTTCGTGACCCAGGTGTAGCGTGTATTGGGTGGCGTTGGGATGAAAGGCATGCTGCTTCTTGCGGATTGCCAGAAGTCGTTTCAGTTCGCGAAAAACGCGGGCATGCACAGACGCTGGCTCCCCCAGTTCGTTTTCCAGTTCTTCCTCTTGCCAGGTCTGACGATTGATAGACCGATTTCGTCCCGTCTGCTCAACCCGGGCCAGATCGTTCCGTGTGCCGAGAAAGCTCTGAATGTAAATTGCCGGGATGCCTTCCAGAGCAAGCATGATTGTGTGAGCACAGATAAAGCGCTCATACCCAAGACGATTTTCCGGACTGTCGAACGTACCCTGCAGCAGGTCGTATAGAGCAATGTTCAGTTCATATGGTTTGTCATAGCCTTCTCTAGCGCGGCGGTAAGTGACTTTACCTCCGGCGTTTTGTGCGCGGCGAACGAGTTTATCCCGCTCTTCATTACTCAGTAAGCCGTCCAGCGGTCGAAGCCCGACACCATCGTGTGACGCAATGAAGTTGAGGTAGGTGGTGCCTAACTGGGCTGGAGGCATGCTCATCATCCATGTTTTAAGATGACGGCAATCGGCTGCCAGCAGGGTATAAGCGAGCAAGGGAGGAAGCGAGAAGTTGTAGATAATGTGGGCCTCATTGGCATTGCCAAAATAGGTCAGATTCTCCCTATTGGGCACATTGTTTTCACAAACTATCAGCGCTTCGGGAGAATGATGTTCTATGAGTGTCCGAAAGAGTTTGATGATTTCATGAGTCTGCTGAAGGTGGACGCAAGATGTGCCCGGCTCTTTCCATAGGAAAGGCACCGCATCCATCCTGAAGATGCTCACGCCATGGTCGAGATATCTGCGGACTATCTGGACGAATTCCCTCAGCACGTCCGGATTGCGGAAATTCAGGTCTATTTGGTCACTGCTGAATGTGCACCAGACATGACGTTCTCCGTCCACTGTTTCCACGGAGGAGAACAAGGCTGAGTTTCGTGGCCTGACGACCGCGCTGTAGTCTTCATCTGGGTCCGCCTCGACGAAATATCCCTTGCCCGGTTTCTCGTCGTTTCTGAAGTTTTCGAACCAGCGACTCTGTCGCGAAACATGATTGATGACTAGATCTGACATCAGCTTGAAATCGCCGGCAATATCCTCGATTTCCTGCCATCCCCCGATGGCCGGATTGACCTCCAGGTAATCAATTACGGAAAAGCCATCGTCCGAGCTAAACGGAAAGAACGGAAGAATATGCACCGTTGAGACAGTTGCTTTTAGGTGCGTGTTCAGAAAGCGTCGAAGGGTGACAAGCGGTAGCTCATTCTGCTTTTTGATGGTGTTGCCGTAGGTGATTACAACGCTATCGCTCTGATCCCAGTGGCTTTTGTGTGGGACCGGGCGCCGAACATCGCCGCCCCTGCTGATCGCTGTTACCAGATCTGCACTCAACACATCGAGATCTTGATCGGGATAAAGAACGGCAAGATGCTCCTTAACCCGCCGCAAAAGGTCATGTTCGGTTGCTTGAGTCTGCTCATGCATATTGGTCAGGGAGTAAATTCTGCCTGGTCTTCATCAACGGCCGTTTTCAGCTGCGTGAGGATGTCAGGAATGGCACTAATGACTCTATTCCAGCTCGGAATGAAAGGCGTCTCCATGGGCCGCTCAAGAAACTGTTCGCCCGCTTCCATAATGTTACCCGCAAACATCTCTATTGAGGCCTCCTCCGTATGACGATCGTAACTCAGTCCGTTCATTTCCGCGTCATGTTGATAAGTGTTCACAAAATCGAGGGCCATGCGATAGTAAGTAGCTTTGATTGTTCGGAACGTATTGGGTGTAAAAACTTCTCCATTGGTTGCCAGCTTTCGAAAGAGGGCTTTTGCGATGTCCATACTCATTCTTGACAGACCTTTTTCTCGATCTCCTGCTGATAGCTCTTGGTGCTTGTGGTCATAGACATCGGCGATATCTGATTGGCACAGCCTGTTAGTTGCGTAATTTCGTTTCATCTCCGAAAGCACCCCAATTTCCAGTCCCCAATCGCTCGGAATGCGCAGGTCACCGATTGCATATGCGCGCATGCTGAACTCGCCGGCGAGGGGATAGCGAAAGCTGTCCATATAGTCCAGAAATTCCGAGCGACCGTAAACCTTTTTCAGCGTTCGTATAAGCGGTGTCACGAAAAGTCGTACAACGCGCCCCGAGATTCGATCATCGGCAACTCGTGAGTAGAAACCTTTGTTGAATGCGTAGCTAAAGTTGGGATTTGCTACTGGATACAGGAGCCGTGCCAGCAAGCTTCGGTCATAGGTTAAAATGTCACAGTCATGAAGCCCTACCGCATCAGCTCTCCCTGAAGCTAGGACATAGCCGTAACAATACCAGACATTTCTACCTTTTCCTTCTTCCATCGGGGCTAGACCGAGGCGTTGAAGCTGAGTGTCTATAGCACGGAGTCTGGCTCCGTCATTCCATAAGATTTTGTGGTGTTGAGGAAGCCCGGAGAAGTAATCTATCGCGAAGCGATACTGATCCTCGTTGGCTCGGTCCAGCCCGATCACGATTTCGCTCAAATAAGGTACTTTGGATAGTTCCTCCACGATGCCCGACAATGCCGATCCCTCAAGCTCAGAAAAAAGGGAAGGTAGCACCAAGCCCATGGGTCTGCTTTTCTGAAACCGGATAAGGTCGGCCTCCATGGCTTCCAGTGGACGCTGCCTGAGATTATGCAGGGTCGTTACGATTCCGTTCTGATGAAAATCACCCATGATTCCTCCGTCAATAAATGAGCAGTTGTTGCGAATCGAGCAGGTTCAGAATTTGTCTGATTCCGTCATTCCAGCCCGCCGGTCCGGGGATGCTCGTGCGAATTACAGTCGCGGGGCCTTGTGGATCAAGTTGATCAGACTTGCCGGACTTAATGACAACTGCCGCGTCAGCGGCGGCAAGCAGGGAAACGTCATTGGGGCCGTCGCCGAGCGCAACCAGGAAAGGACGGGGTTGGTTGTGGCGTGCCTGCCACCATTTCATGGCGTAGCCTTTGTCGAACTGACTCTGGATGCTAATGAAACGTCCCCCCTCCAGTGTGGTGAGTGACAGTTTCTGTATTTCGCTCTGAAAAAGCTGGAAATTGGCTTGCGTATCCTGCCAAATCATCGGTTCGGTAAATTCGCGGCTCCGCGCTCTTCCGGCATCTCCCTCGGACAGACCTGTTAGCTCAGCAATTCGCTCCGCCGGCCAGTCCGAAAAGCCGGTAAACCTCAGTGAAAGTCGTTCTCTTAGCTGATGCACTGCATCGAGCCAGCTTGCCCGGGGCAAACCGAATGCGGTCAGGATCTTGCCTGATGAGTCGTAGACGGCGGCCCCGTTCTCGCAAATGAATGGAGCAGTGATGGCGCTGGCGCGCTGAACAGCAATTATCTCGACGGCCGTCTTGCTGGAGGCGAAGATCGGGGTGACGCCTCGCCTTGCCAGTTCCGCCAGCGCCGGCTTTGCCGCTTCCATGGAGTAACTGTCATGCTCCATGAGGCTGCCGTCTAGGTCAGTAAAGACCAAAAAAGGGGCGCTTGTTGCAACATTCTGGTTCATAAGCTCTATGTCGCTACAAGTTTCACGCCAATCTTGTCTGATTGGGATTTTCAGGCAAGGTACGTAAGCGGGTCTGATCCTAAAACCATGATTTTATTGATTGTTTAGAAGTAGAGCTCGGTCGAGAAAGCCGCCAGCCCACGAATTTCTGACAAAAACAGGTGGGTCTAATTTCAAAAATGCGTCAAAATAGTGCAATGAGGCGGCCGGCCGCGTAGCGTTGCACCGGCCTAGAACTGATTCCTGCTTACGATCTGTTGGACAGGCGCCAGACTGCATTCGGGGTAAGCGGCATGTCGACATGTTTGACCCCGTGCGGCGTCAATGCGTTGACCACTGCGTTCACAATCGCCGGTGGAGCGCCGATCGCTCCGGCTTCTCCAGCACCCTTGATGCCCAGGGGGTTTGTCGTGCAGGGAACGTCGCGACGCAGAAAGCGAATATTGGGCACATTGTCCGCTCTGGGCAGCGTGTAATCCATCAGACTGGCTGAAAGCAACTGGCCGGTCTCGGGATCGTAGGCGCATGACTCCAACAGGGCCTGTCCCAGTCCCTGACCAATACCTCCATGGACCTGTCCTTCAAGCAGTAGCGGATTGATGGCTTTCCCGAAATCATCGACCACTGTGTAGTCGAGCAATTCGATCACGCCGGTCTCGGGGTCGATTTCCAGCTCGCAAATATGGGTGCCATTGGGATAGGTTGCCTGTTCCGGGGCAAAGGTTTCCGCTTCATCAAAGATCGGTTCTTCGCCGTTTGTGGCCGACACGCAAACCTCTTTGAAGTTGGCGCAGCGATCGGTTCCGACAATATGGAAGNGTCCGTGTTCGAAGTCGATATCGGNGGCNGANGCTTCNAGNAGGTCTGCAGCCTNAAGTNTGGCAGATTCGATCAGTTTTTCCGATGCGGCACTGACGGCTGCGCCTCCGACTGGCATTGAGCGGGACCCCATGGTGCCGCCGCCGCTTTGGATTCGATCGGAGTCGCCCTGCACAATTGAGATATCGGCGAAATCAACTCCCAGCCGTTCCTGAATAATCTGGCGGAAAGCCGTCTCGTGGCCTTGTCCGTTGTTTTGTGTCCCGATGTAAAGTGTGACGTGTCCCTTACCATCTACCGCAAGGCGCGCCTGCTCAGGAGCGCCACCCGCACAGCGCTCGATGTAGCAGGCCATGCCGATACCGCGCAATTTGTTTCGGGCAGCTGATTCCGATTGTCGCTCCTTAAAACTGTGCCAACCGGATTCTTCCAGCGCTTGCTCCATGTGTTGCTGAAATTCGCCTGAGTCATATTCAAGATCGAAGGCTGTGGTAAAAGGCATAGCATCAGCCGGGATTAAATTGCGGCGGCGCATTTCATCCGGGCTGAGTCCGATTTCTTGTGCCGCGAAATCGATCAGTCGTTCAATGGCGTATATCGCCTCCGGTCTGCCGGCGCCGCGATAGGCATCGACCGGTGCGGTATTTGTGAAGACGCCTCTGACCTGCACATAAGCTGTAGGGATCGTGTAACAGCCCACCAGCATCGATACGCCGGCAGCGGTCGGCACGAACGGCCCGAAATTGGAGAGATAGGCGCCCAAGTTCGCGACGGTATCGACTTCGAGTCCGAGTATTTTACCTGCCGAATCGAGCGCAAGGCGCAGCGTGCTGACGTGATCCCGTCCATGGCTGTCTGCTGTGAACGCTTCGCTGCGCTCAGCAATCCATTTCACCGTTCTGTTCAACTTGCGTGTGGCATAGAGTAGACAGACGTACTCCGGAAACAGGAAAATTTTCATTCCGAATCCACCGCCCACGTCATAGCATTTCACCTGAATGTCTTCTTGCTCGCAGCGGAAAATAGCGCCCGCCAGTAGTCTTCTGAGCAGATGAACCCCCTGACACGACACGTGGAGGATCATCCGGCCAGTGTCAGGATCTGTGGTGGCTATCGCGCCCCGCGTTTCCATGGAAGTGGGTATGACCCGGTTATTCACCAATTTAAGTTCAACGGTCTTTTCCGCTGCAGCGAAGGCCTCTTCGGTTTCAGCCTGTTTCCCGCTTTCCCAATGAAAACACTGATTGTTCCTAGCCTCATCCCAGATTTGCGCTGCCTCTGCGCTCAGACTGTTTTCAGTCTCCACTGAGGCGTCCAGCAATTCATAGTCGATCCATAGCTGGTCGGCAGCATCTAGGGCCTGCTGTTTGGTCTCGGCTATTATGAGGGCCACGGCATCGCCNACGTGTCGTACCCGATCGATTGCTAGGGCAGGGCGGGCTGGTTTAACGGAGGGGGTGCCATCAACATTGTTGACTTCGGCGCCGCAGGGCACATCACCGATGTTGTCCGCGCGCAGATCCTGTCCGGTATAGACGGCGAGGATACCAGGAAGATCAGAAACAGAGTCCTTATCGATCACAACAATGCGCGCGTGAGCATGGGGAGAGCGGACGAAAAAGCCCACTGTTTCATTATCCAAAGACACATCCTCGATGTAAGTGCCTGCTCCGCGGGTAAAACGTTGGTCCTCGACACGAGTAACGGACTGGCCAATGCCGAACTTTTCCATGAAAACTGCCTATTTGGTTGCTCAGCTTTGAGAGCATAATCAAAGAATTTAATGTAGCTGAATTTCTTCTCACAATACAGTTCAGCGTATGTATTTATGACGACGTGGGTCTTGTGAAGAGTGTAGCTTTTAAATACCTTGCTACTCTGAAGAAAAGTACTAACAGGAACCATAGTTTGAAAAATTCCAAGAAGAATAAGCCTCAACAGTCTCTAGTTGATCCTTCGCGTCGCACATTGTTGAAAGGGGCAGGATTAGCTGGTGCGGCAGCTGTCAGCGCTTCTTCTGCAGGGGTGGTCGTCGCTTCAGAAAATCAGTCACGCGGTAATAACTCCGCGCCAGCACTGGAGGCTTTAGAAACCCTTACTGCTGCTGAAGCAGAAGTGCTTGAAGCAATTTGCGACTGCTTGATTCCTTCTGATGAGTCAGGGCCGGGTGCTAAAGAGGCTAGGGCAGCGCATTACATAGATCGNTCCCTCGCGAGTCACAACCGCGATTCTCGNGCGCATTACCTNCAGAGTCTGACGGCNNTTAATGAGCAGTCCCAAAAGAATTACGGCNCTAACTTTGAGCANNTAGCGCGCGATAAACAAGTGACGCTGATCNAGGCACTCCAGAATGATCAGATTCCTGGATGTTCACCNAGCTCTCGAGGCTTTTTCGCGCTGGTTCGTGATCACACAATCGACGGGACATTCTGTGATCCTTATTATGGTGGTAATCGCAATTTTATTGGGTGGGATATGCTGCAGTATCCAGGTATCAGGTTATCCGCTTCAGAAACCGACGTGATACAGGGTTCAGCATTGAGTCCTAACCATCAATCAGCATACGACAATGCTACTTATACAAAAATAGCTGCTGATACAGTAAAGGGGCAAGGGGGTAATCAAAATGCCTAGATCACTCCCAAAAACAGATGTAGTAATTGTTGGAATGGGCGCTGCAGGGGGAGTTGCTGCATTGCCGCTTACTAATGCTGGGCTAAAAGTGGTTGGNCTGGAAGCAGGCGGCTGGTTAAATCCGCGAGATTTTGCCCCNGATGAATTGAGAAANAATAATCGCAACTGGCCTCAAACGATTCANAAGGCNGCNTCTGAAGCGCCTACCGTGCGTGCNAATCCCTCTGAAACTGCTGTGCAGGGTGGCCATCCCATGATGAATGCAGTTGGTGGTACCAGTATGCACTACTGGGCCCAGAGTTGGCGNTTGAATCCNTGGGACTTCAAAGTGGTTAGCTCCACTTTGNCGCGNTACGGNCGNGGNCNCATNNCNGAAGACTCAACTGTGGAAGATTGGCCAATTAGTTATGAAGACCTTGAGCCGTTTTATGACAAAGTCGAATATACNGNCGGAGTNTCCGGNCGGGCAGGGAATGTNCANGGGNTAATTNNTTCGGCGGGCAATATNTTTGAAGGNCAGCGANNGCGTNAGTATCCCATGCNACCANTNCGCAGTTCGCCGTTTANTGATCNNATGAGNAGTGCAGCNNNAANAATNGANTGGCATCCTTTTCANGGNCCTGCNGCNATNACTACNGAAGTGTATGANGGACGTCCNCCCTGCCAATATCATGGTTTTTGNAATAAAGGTGGCTGTCATGTNCAGGCNAAAAGCTCCACGGCNTTCAGCACAATCCCNNNGGCAATAGATACNGGNAANCTTGATNTAGTCACNTTTGCTCGAGTTACTGAAATTAGAACCNATGNGTCCGGCAAAGNCACCGGTGTTNAATANNTNAAAGGAAACGAGANATTTTTTCANCCTGCACAGGNCGTTCTNATTGCCAGCTACGNGTATGAGAATGTCCGCCTCCTGCTGNTATCAAAGTCTTCNGNTTTTCCCAACGGACTTGCAAATAATTCNGATCAGGTGGGTAAGCACTACATGAGCCATCATCAAGGNTCACCAGTTGCCGCCTTNTTNCCTNAANATNTGCACAATNGGTATGGNTTGCNGGCTCAAGGCGTNGCCATAGATGATTGGGCAGATGATAATTTNGATCATTCCGAGCTTGACTTTATCGGGGGCGCNAACCTTTGGGTGCATACTGACCGCAAGCCTATCGNGGCNGCTAANATGAACACTTTTGGCGAGGNGCCTAGCTGGGGTAAAGACTGGAAAGCCTTCATTGCGCGCAATGCTGATCGAAGCAACACGTCATACATACAAAAAACTACGCTCCCCTACTTAAACAACCACCTTGATCTCGATCCTAGCGTGAAAGATAGTATTGGCTTGCCCGTTACGCGTATCACGGCACGCTATCGTGAGAATGAGCTGCGTATTGCCGCCTTCGCACAAGATAAAATGGAAGAATGGTATCGTGCGGCTGGAGCGACTCATGTACTTCGATTTGGGCTGGGCAACGCGATGGGTGCTACCTCGCATGCATATGGTGGTACTAGAATGGGAGATAACCCCAACACCAATGTCGCTGACCGTTGGGGTTTCTGTCATGAAGTGCCTAATTTAGGGGTCCTTGGCGCTTCTTTGATGGGAACTAGTGGTTCTAGGAATCCAACTCTCACGGTCCAAGCTCTCGCCTGGCGCACCGCCGAGCATCTAGCCAACAATTGGAGATAGAGGACAGCTTAGTTTTTACAGCAAGGAAAAAGCCCAGGAATAATGGGCTCTGAGTCGATATCTGGTCTTACTTGAAATTTGCCGAGGTATGTTTGGTAACCATAGACACTACTGAATATTAATCATAAATAACTGTTATAAAGCTGTTTTTTAAAAAATACTCCAAAATTACCCCCAACGTTCCCCGTTACACTCATTACCTTGACCCGTAATTGGTTGCACTGTTTCAACATGACTCTACTATTTACGTCAGTCCTAACGACTTTCAGGTTTCCTCCCAGCCATGCCCCCACTAATCAGAGCCCCAGTAGCCATCTTCTCTGGCGAACAAGGCTCTGCTAGCTCGGCGCTGCGCTCTTCGGATGTAACTTGCGTTTCGTCGCTGTGCTTGAGTTTTGTTTAGCTAATTAGTAGTCTTTTAAGCCCTCGACCTCCGACCAGCCCTCTAGTGCTCCATTGAGACGCAGATGTTTGTCCTAATACGCTCTCTAATCTCTTTGTTAGCTTTGTTTGCTTCCGCCATCGCTTGCTCTACAGAGCTATATTTCCCGCCTTCTGGCGAAAACTGGGAAACCGTTGCTCCCGATCGGATAGGCTGGAACGCGCAGGCACTTTCCGATGTTCTCGATTTGGTGGGAGAGCGCAATTCCTCCGGTATTGTCATAGTGCATAACGGTCGAATCATGGCTGAACGCTATTGGGACGGTCCAGAAGATGCCCGATACAGAAGTTCTCTTAGTGGTTTCGATGAAAAGCAGCGCGCGATTGAAGATGTGGCTTCCGCGCAAAAGAGTATTGTGGCGATTCTTGCAGGCATGGCTCAGGAGCGGGGTTACCTCAAGTTGGATGATGCTGTTTCCATTTACCTTGGTGCGGGCTGGTCCAAGGCGAACGCTGATCAAGAGCAGGCCATTACCTTGAGACATCTGCTCATGATGAACAGCGGCCTTGCCACTGACTTTAGCTATGAGTCTGCGCCAGGTACTGTCTGGCTCTATAACACGCCTGTTTACCATGCCACCATGCGAGTGCTCATGTCAGCTACGGGCCTGAAGCGCAATGAACTGACAAAAGGCTGGATAAGCGATCCTATTGGCGCAAGCAACACGGCGTGGACGCCTCGTCCTGGTCGCAATACAGCTATCGCGGTGGGGTTGTCCATGACCGCTCGAGATCTGGCTCGCTTTGGCTTAATGATTCAGGCAGGAGGCAGATGGGGTGACGAGACTGTGCTCGAAGATACTGACTTCCTTGCTGACATGCTGTCTCCTTCACAAACCCTAAACCCAGCGTACGGCTTCCTCTGGTGGATCAATGGCCAAGGGTTTGCCCTCGGTGCGGGTAGCAACGCGACTCGGTCAGATGGCAAGCTAATCCCCGCGGCGCCGGATGACCTGGTCGCCATGCAGGGTGCGGGTGATCGCAAGCTTTATCTGGTGCCAAGCCTGAATCTGGTAGTTAGCCGATTGGGCTTTTACGGAGATAAGGATGGCGCCAGTTTCAACGATGCGTTCTGGACGTCGCTAATGCAGGCAGTGCCCAAGTAGGCGACTTTTTCTCGTCGAGACTGCTAGCTCACCAGCAGAATTCCCTGCAAAAGTATAGGAACGCTTCTGAGCGTCGAATAATATTTCTCTACCAAACAACTCTCGATCGTCCAGCATGCGCTTGATCTGCATATTTTGACCATCTGTTTGGTGGAGTAGCCTATATTGCAAACCCGCGTGTCAAGCGGATGCTGACCTCTCTCCCGGGGGCACCTCCCTTTACTCAGAACGGTTTCATCAGGCGTGTACACATCTTGTTCTGCTTGTAGAATGGGGCATAAGAGGAGCGAATAAAGGGCTAAACCTTTTGGCTTTAAATAGCAGGGGTAAAAAAACCAAGGAGATCATTGATGAAGTCTTTGCTAACAATAACAGTATTCATATTTTCAACAACATTGTCCGCCCAAAATGTGACACTAAGCACGCCTCAAGGCGATTTGATCGGAAAGCTCGCTTCAACTAATGATGCAGTGCGTATTTTCCTTGGTATTCCCTATGCCGCCCCTCCAGTTGCGAGTGCACGCTGGAAGCCACCGGTTATCCCTGAAAGTTGGACTGGCGAACGCATGGCAACTGACTATGGTCCAAACTGCATGCAAGAACCTTACCCAAAGGGTTCCTTTTTCTACCGGCCTGCCCGATTGAGTAGTGAAGACTGTTTGTATTTGAATGTCTGGACCTCAGCACATTTAAATGAGAAGAGGCCGGTCATGGTGTGGATACATGGTGGTGCCTTGACTCGTGGCAGCGGCGCGCGCGCGACTTATGACGGAAGTAACCTGGCGCAGAAAGGTATTGTCGTGGTGACGATTAATTACCGTTTAGGTGTTTTTGGATATTTTGCGCATCCGGAGCTAATTTCGGAATCGCCGAATGAAGCTGCAGGCAATTATGGCTTGCTAGACCAAGTTAGAGCATTGGAGTGGGTTCAGGATAACATTGCGGCTTTTGGCGGGGATCCTGATAACGTCACTATATTTGGTGAATCGGCGGGATCCTGGAGCGTCAACCTGCTATCTGCTTCGCCGCTGGCAAAGGGCTTGTTCCACAAAGCAATTGGTGAGAGTGGCGCCCGGCTGGATCCACGCATGACTTTGTCTGAAGCTACCAAAGATGGGAGTGATCTGGCCGCTGCCTTGGGTGCCGGCTTTATTGCTGATATGCGTGCCGTTTCTGCCCAACAATTGCTTAGTGCCGCAACCTCATATCGTTTTCGAGCTGATGGGATTGTAGATGGCTGGTCTATACCCGACCAGCCATACTCCATTTTCGCCAGCGGCCGTCAGAATAAAGTGCCCGTTCTAACTGGCTACAATGCAGAAGAGGGCACAACGCTTGGCCTGTTAAGCAGGATTCCTGCAAACAATGATGTTTATATTTCTCGCATGCAAGATATGTACGGCGACTTGTTTAGCGAGTTTCTCGAAATATACCCGGTAAACGATCTACGTAAGGCGACACTCGATAGCTATCGCGATTCGGGTTTTGGTTGGAATTCAATTACCTGGGCTAGGATGACTGCAAATGTTGGTGAAAATGCATATCTCTACTTCTTCAGCCATCAACCGCCAGGGCCCCAGATAAAAAACCTTGGAGCTTTTCATGCGGCTGAAATTGCTTATGTGTTCAATAACCCTCAAGCCTTGCGAAATACTGCAACTAATGAAGACATTCAGATGGCAGATCTCATGTCAGATTATTGGGTTAATTTTGCTAGCACTGGCAATCCGAATGCAAAAGGGTTGCCGGAATGGAAACCTTACACCCAGCTAAATCCAAATTATGTAGAACTGAATGTTACAGCCACACCCTATACTGATCTCACACCAGCGGCTTGGGATTTTTTCGATAAGGTGGAAGCCAACAAGAGGAACTATTGAGCTTACAGACTAAGGCACTATTGAAGCGTAATCGGCAAAGTGTCGGCTGTGTCTAACCACTGTAATCTCTTTTCAACGGCAAGTCAGTGATTTAGTTGCTTGGATTTGAGATATTTTGAAAAATAAAATGAGAAACCGCTTAAAGTAACAATCCTACTCAGGTTTTCGTCTGAAGATTCAGAATTAAAGATGTAATGTGCTTATATTCTGGATTTAGATGGAGTGCGTCGGAGTGGTTTAGAGTGGTCATACACAAAAAAGCCCAGAAATACGGGGCTTTAAGAAGGTAGCTCGGACTCAATTGGATTGAACCGAATTGATATTTGGTTGCTATGGGTACTATTCAATAAATTTCATAAAGCACTTATGAAACTACAACAAATATCTACAGTGATACTATTGAGACTAGGCTCAACACTGCTCTATTCGGTGTTAGTTTGCCAATTAATAAAACTTTCAATCTTAGTTTTCAGCTTATTGATTCGTCCAATTTGATTTTTCGGTTAATCAGCTACGAAGAGTTGACAGCACCTTAGGATAGGTAAAACTTGATGACTAATTACACTACCCTCTGTCGGCGCATGAAACACCTATATTTAGGTTGCCTTCTTATTTTTTGCTTTTTCGGTAAGGAACCTTCGTTCGCTGCGATGATAATCAGTAAACAATAAGGCAAATTCAATCAGAATCGGCGGGAGCCATGGACTTTAGTTCTGAGAACCAATTTTCGATGACTTTGAGGACAGTTTGGTCTGCTAATACGGCTTCAGTAGAGGTTGACTTTAAGTCTCTTGGCGACATAACTAAAAAAGATTCTCTGGAAGGAGAGTAATCCCACGCATTCCGTTGTGTCATAGGAATCATACTGGGGGAGGTGGTGGCAAAAAGCTTTATTGGGTTTGATAGGCGAATAACACTGGGACGCTCACTCTCAGGGGGTTCTTCGACATCGTAGTTCACTACCATGTGCTCTCCAGCCTGAGACCAGAAAAAAAGCTCTTTCTTGGCACTGTTCCAAATAGGTTGGTTTCCACCATTCCTGCTCACCTGCCATTTACCTTCGTCTATGTCAGGGAAAGGCCTCACAAATATTTCGATACGGCCAGTTTCGTTACTACTGTACGCGATCCAGTTCCCATCTTGGGAAATAGACGACCAAGCGCTGCAGGCTGGGCTCAATTCGAGGGATTGCAGCAATCTTTCAACCTCAGTCGCGGCGTAGCTGAGTTCAGGGCAACCGCTTACCCACGACTCGAGAATTATTTCACCGTTGTGAGGATTGATTGATCGTGGTAACACCAACGATGGGGTTTCGAATAGAAGGTTAGATGTCGAAGAACCGTTTGAGGACATTGCCATAATACCCCCCAGTTCACCGTTTGACTGGTATAAGAGTTTAGTTCCATCAGGAGACCATATAGCTCCAAAAGAGTTATTTCCAAAGCTTCGCCTCTCTAATATTTCTCGCTCAAAGTCCCAAACCCAAATATCAGAGTTGTCGCCCTCATAAAGTGTCATGGCTACTTTCGACTCGTCGGGTGACATTGAGAGGTTGCCATAATACCCCCTATCGGCGTTGATTGATTCTATTTCTCCAGACCGTGATATCCATTGGAGGAAGCGCGAAGAGTTTTGTTCTGTGGTTTCATTGCCGTTTATATAGATTAAGCGTCCGTTGTCAGAAAATGAGTAGGATGCACCACCTCTTTGAAAGTATGTCTCTATGCCAGGCACCACTGGCACCTCGTTTCCATTGATAGCCAATTCGTCAACGTCAAAAGGAACGGCCCAGAGGGTTGAATCCCTCAAAAAAACAATGTGCCCTGATTCAGCATACTCAGCGTGATAAGCATTTTGTATAAGAGGTGTTACTTCAAAGGATGTGAGATCAAGCAACTCTATTGATCCAGAACCAACATTGAGGGCATTGTCAGAAATCGTGGTTAGTGCATGAGTACCACCTGGAAGGGCGTCGGGCCAAGTGAACGTGCCGGCCGTTAGAGCTGGTATCTCTTCCTTTCCACCGCCACTTGAGACAATTGTTGATAATTGCGTGGTGATCTGGTCCCGGTAAATTATTTTGTTGCCGGCTTCGGATATCCCTCTTTGGTTTACATCGTTTGCGATAATTTGCGCCACGCCTCCTTCTACTCTTATCCTTTTTAGATCGGCGCCATCACTAAAATAAACCCAGCTTCCATCATTCGAAAATTTTAGGCCCTCTGAATAGGGCGATGTGGTCAAGGAAGTTAGTAATCTATCCGCATCGTCATAGCGGATATCTTTTATATAAATTTCGGAGGAATCGTTGTTAGTGTAGGTCTTATAAACTATAAGATTACCATCTGGGGATATTGCGATATCACTCTTTCGCCCGGTCGTTGCGTTCAAGCGCGTCTCACCAATCCTCAGTTCAAATCTTAACCCACGTGCCGTTTGTTTTGGGGTTAAGCTTTGGCTAATGTTAACGTCATCGAAGCCTTCTCCGTCAAAGATAAAAGGCATCATATAAAAACCGAATAGCCCAATTACCGCGCAGGACCCAACGCCGATTAAGACTAAGGTTTTCTTCGGAGTTGAATGAGCTAGCCGGGGCGTTGAGGGCTCCTCTCCATCACCCCCAGAAGCTTGGGATGGCAGCTTTTCGTAGGCCCACCCAACAAGTAATGCAATCGGGAAACCGAGAATTAGTAAGAAAGTTAGGGTTTGTGCAACCCAAAGTGGTGTTTCGAACGTCGGCAGAACAGCCTCGATTAGTTGAATGAGCACCCACACTACCAAGCTATAACCGATAACTATTTTAGCGATATTACTCTGTTTGAATCTTTCCCACTGACTAGGCATCTGTTTCTCCAAGTTCTCTAGAAATAAAACTTTCGAATAGTCTAATTCTACCAAATTCAATGTCATCAACAAAAGCAGGCAGACAGTCTGAATTTCACTTTCATTTGATGTTGTTACCAACGAATGCTCAGTCGTGCATCGTTTTTGGTCATTAAATCCGCAGGTACTCAAGCTTTATGTATTCAGTGTTCAATTGTTATATTGGGGGATTATGGATATTTCTAGATGAAGTTTTCGGAAGGACAAAATGACTATCAGTGAATTAGGTTCGTTGAGTGAGGTAGTGCGCAGGTAAACATCGCTAGTAGCGTTATTCTTGACTTTTTTGCAATATCATAATGAGTCATAAGTGCAGAAACATACCCTTACGTATCAGCATTATTTCTCAGAGTTGCGTTATGAGAGCCATCTGGGTTCACAGTTACATCGAGAGGCAGCCACTCTTCTCCATCGCAGATGAATAGTAAACAACCTTCAACAAGTAAATTACCGCTTTCTAAACGAGAGAGCTCCGCATCATAAAATCTTCCTCTTCTCGGATCGTAGATTTTTCCTCCATCCAGGCTGTTGCTTAACAATTGTTCTTTTTTAAACCCATCAAACATATTAATGCCTATTATTGGTCGATCGCGCAGTTCTTCTTCCCTATTATTCACATCAAGCACAGTTAAAGGATCTATTCCATCTTCGGTAAATACATGGACTATTTCAGCACAAATCAATTCATGACAAACTTTTACCTCTATAATGACGCCCGAAGACGCCCAGAAACCCTCAATAGTGTTTTCTTCCGCACAGGCAGTGAATGAGATATACATAAGTACCAGTGCTTCTAATATTTTGTTCATTGATTGGCTAACTATCTTAGCGATATTACTTTGCGTGAACCTTTCACACTGACTGGGCATATTTTTCTCCAAATTCTCTAAATTTTAAATCTCCATTTACTCCCTGATACTACCAATTGCTTTTTCTTTACAAAAGGGAGGCACCACTAGATTAGGAGCGTATGCTTATGCTGAAACATATCTACGTGACTGAATGCACTATTTCTGGTCATTTTTGTTGATCGTATACCCCGATTATCTGTCCCGAGTTCCGCTATTATATTTCAGCTTTTTTTGAATATTGGTTCAGGCGGACAAAATGACGATCAGTGAATTAGGTTCGTTAGGTGAGGTAATTGGAGCGGTTGAGTTGATTGTGACGCTTGTGTTTCTTGCGATGGAAATGAGATTGAAGAGAAAGGACGAAAGTTTTAGGGACATTGAACAATCTCAGATAAGGAGTCAGGAGTTTAACCTTGCTGTGGCTACTTCCCCGTCATTATGTGCTGTGATGGCTAAATGGCACAAATTGACTGGTGGACATTTCCAGCCGCTGCCTCCTGAGGTAAGTGAAAGCACTATATCTGACTTATTTACAGAAGAGGAGAGAGCCGCACTCGTATTTTATTTTTACGCTAATGCAATGAATTTCACAATGATTCTTGCGAAATTTGATAGAGGCAGTTTTCCAGAAGCGAACATGCGACATCATGACTCTGTAGTAAAAGAGCCGAGCAGATATTTTACAGTTTTTGGAAACTTAACTAGCCCAAGACGGTTAGGTGAAAGATTCTCCGCAGATCTGAAAGGGCTTAACAAGGCTTAACAAGGCTTGAGAATAAACAACTACACAACTCTCAGTGGGCGCGTGAAATGCGCCCAGTTTAAAGCTGCCTCTAGTCTATTTTATTCGTCTGAAAATCTCGGCTTGTATTTCCCCCTTAAATGACCCGGAGACCAAGATGTTTGTTCCCGCATCTTATTTATATTATCGTGAAAGTCTGAATTTAGACTCCAAACTTCGTCATCCCAAAGATCTTTGGCAATTGAAGCCTCCATGATTCCGAAGATATTTTGCAGCACCGAGAGCATCATTCCTTCAAATATATTTCCCCTTTTAAATTGCGCCAAGCAACCCTGCATCGTCCAAATTACAGACGAAAACTGCCAACCAAAATTCGCCTCTTCCTCAAGAGATAGTGGAGTAGCATCTTCAATAGCTTTCATCCAGCTACGCAATAAGTGCGGGTTAGAGTCGATCCTCGAATAAATGTCCGCTACTTTGAAATTCATTTGCATCTCAGTTTCTGCTACTAAACCTTTCGTATTCTGACGTATTTGTAGCGCCAAGAAGCCTAACGTAAGAATTACGCCTATCGCTCCGACAACCTCACCAATAGCTCCAAATGCTTCCCAATTGATTCTGTACCTTTGATCGAAAAATAGAACACGATGTAAAACCGTCTTTGTTAATAATAGAATTTAATTAAGCGATTGATGGAAAGAAGGTTTTAATTTCACATGTATACTGCAAGTTCGAAGATGCTTGGTGGTGCAAATACCAACAAGATATAAAGAGTAGCAGACTCAATTAGATGCCAGTTCTTGATGTCAAATTTGATCTCATCGGTTTCTCCTGTAAGAAGGGATGCGTAATAAGACAGCATAAACAATCAGGTTCCGCAGAGAAGTCCTAAAGTTGCAATGTCTGTTGCATCCTTGGGTATTGTGCCTTCGGCGATACTCCGAAACCAGATGACAAGAGCGATAATTATGCTAAGCATAATTCCGATGGTGGAAGCTTCTGCAAGAACCCTCGCAACATTTTTTAAGGCTGATCCTGCCAGAAGCAGGATAGAAATACCGCAGAAAAGAATAATAACTTTTAGTGATACGTAGTCAAAAAATGTCACGCCCGGGCTAGTTATGAACGCGATTTAATATGAAGAAGTTATAGGTATCGCACAAGGCAAAACGGTAAATGGCTTTATTGCGAGGATTTTATGGTCATACTTATTCCTTGTGGCGTAGGCAACAATTGCTAAGAGTCCACCATCAAGGGTAGTTAGAGTCATAAGCGCAGCGCCTAAGCCTAAATCTTCTAACGGCCCAGAATTAATCATGATGACGTGAAAGCCTACAGCGGTAGCTATTATTCCAGCAGGTACCGAAGTAACGAGAACAGTCTTGCTTATAGGGATATTTGCTCGGAACCGAAGCCAAAACGCTGCTGGTAATACTTGCACAGCAACCACCAACATGTTGGAAATTTAGATAACTTGCTCCAGCTCGGGCACTGCTAAAAGAGAGCTGACACAAAACCCAACAGGCCAAAAACCAAGAGCAGATAGTCCGGTATTCCGGTATTCCCGTAATCAAAGATGTTTTGTCATATCCATCCACCTTTTGGAAAGAATTCTTGGCATTGTTGATGCTTGCTATATTAAGTGAAGTAGATTGGACGGGACAGTATTCACCAAACAGGAGGAAGATAAAATGACTATAAGTGAACTAGGTTCGTTGGGTGAGGTAATTGGCGCATTAGGTTTGATCGTGACACTTGTGTTTCTTGCGATGGAAATGCGCATGAAAAGGGAAGACGAAAGTTATAGGGACCTTGAAAAGGTACAAATCCGCAATCAAGAGCTCCAACCGAGCGTAGCCACGAGCCCATCGCTTTGTAGTGTCATGGCGAAGTGGAACAAATTGACCGGCGGCCATTTCCAGCCACGGCCCAGCGGAGTTACGGAAGATTCAGTCGCTAAGCTTTTTACCGAAGAAGAGAGGACAGCTCTTGTTTTCTACTTCTACGGTAGCGCAATGAATTTTGAAATGATTTTAGCCAAATTCGATAGAGGCGGTATTCCGAAAGCAAGCATGCGACATTATGACTCTGTCTTGAGGGAGTCGGCCAGATATATGACGGTTCTTGGAAATTTGACAATGCCAAAAAGGTTAGGCGAAAGATATTTACCAGATCAGTAAAAACGGTTTGATTGAGAACGCAGGACTAGGGCCGCTCCTTTGGAGGACTACAAGGATCGTCAAGCGAGTGAGGTAAAGTGGGAATCTTTTCGCACTTAGTATTTTAGCAATCCAGCCGAGATCGGTTCAATAAACCGCTATTTTAGGCAATTTGAGAAGCTCAGACTTACTACCTAACTTAAGGCTAAATGATTCGACTTTGCCAAGCCTTGGAAGTCTTTTAGCTTTTTCCTCGTCAATATTATCTATGTTTAAATCATTAAGTAAGGCTGTCGGTAGGACTTTTATTCTATCATAAGCGGAGATTCTCTGTGACCACTCGGAGTAGAAACCGGAAACACCGCTGAGCATAATATTGCACCAGTTAATTTCTCCGGCTTTAAGTGATGCGGCGATTGAATTGAATCTTTCTTGTGCAAGATTTAGTCGAATAGCAAGATAATCATCTACAACTTCCTCTTTTACATCCAAACGTATGATGTAGCTTAAAATCCCCTCTAAAAAACAAGTATCTTGCTTACCTTCGCCCGTTTCCTGAATTAAGAGCCTAATGTCTTTGATGGTTCTATCAGTGCCAAAAAATGAATACCAGGTCGCGTCTGCAAATTGATCATTATCGATATCATGGCGGCCAGGCGCGAGGGATGCTGAAATAGTCCGCGAGCAGTCAATCGAAACCGCTGTATCTTCTTTAACCATTTTCACTTCATCTAGATTAAATTCCTTACTTTCACTGTGGGACTCTCGCCCATCGTGTTCATAATCTTCGACATATTTTAGGCTTGTAGCTGAGAACCATGAAGACCATTTGAAGGGAATCTGGTCCCTACCCATTGGCTTACCGTCCTGATCATGTTCTTTAAGTGCCCAAGGATAAAGGCTTTTATGTTCCACTTCATCTTCAAATCGTATGGGCAAAATTTGTTGGTTTTTCATACAAACCTCTCAAAATTTCGGTTCATCGTTTTAATATCCAAAAGATACTATACAGATCGGCTAAATTTCCTCACTGATGCCGAACTCAGCGAAATCTTCCGCGTAGTCGATTAATCCTTATGACCAACTTCACAACTATCGGTGGGCGCGTAACTGGCCTTGCGTAATTTGATACTTGTCCATTCTACTAGTCTGAGAACTTTATCCTGCTTATGGACATTAGACCCTTCCTGCGAGTTCATTGGACAGTTGCCGGCGTCAAGCTTTGAACCTCAGGGTACCAATCGTCGACTACTATTAAATTTGTTTGAGCTTGAAGAACTTCATCCTCCGTGCTTGTCCCAACACCGGGCTGCTCGAGGATTAAAAATCTATCCTCGCTGGCTGAATACACCCATGCTGGGATAGTTGTTGGATTCTTCAAAGTAGGACGCGAGAACATCTCCTCAGGGGCGCCAAAGTTAATAACAGACGGGCTGTTGTCAGGGTCTGATCTATCCACCTCGTAGGGATTCGAGTATTGCTGACCACCCTGCAACTCATAAAATAGGATATCGTCGGTCGGATGCCAGATAGGTTGCATACCCGGTACGGTGCTTGCCTGCCACTTACCACCATTTATTTCAGGAAATGGTCTTACGTATATTTGATTTTCGCCTGTTTCATTACTCACATAAGCGATCCAATTACCATCTGGTGATATCTGGCTGCCGTGCCAGCGTGGCGGCTCTAGTGCGACGGCTAACTCCGTAGCTATTGTTTCCTGCTCTTCAATACTTTGCAGATTTAGGGTGTAAAGTCTAAATGGGGCGCCCACTCCGAAAACCACTTCTCCTGTGGTAGAGACTGAAGTGGGGACCGCGGGAGTGCTAGAAGACAACAGGGGTATCGGTTGCTCTGTTCCATTAGATGCCACTGCTCTGAGGCCTTCGACACCATGTGAATATATAAGCATGCGGCCATCAGGACTCCAGATGGAGCGAGAGCCCTCTCCACCGGAGGTGCGCCGCCCAAGAGTTTTGCGATTCAAGTCCCATACCCAAATGTCTGAACCACCAGTATCTTCGTATACGGTGACCGCCAGGCGATTTTCATTTGGAGACAAGCTCATGTGTCCGAACGCTCGATCCGTAGCCTCTACTTCTATACGACCATTTTTATCAACCCAAGTTAATTGGTTTTGTCCGGAGTTCCCCCCAACATCGTTACCCGGTAAATAGAAAAGCCTCCCATCTTGGGAAACTGCATAAGCTGCATGCCCCAACTGGCTATTGGTCTCGATACCTTGGACAACAGGTACCTGGGCGCCAATTATTTCTCTATTTCTCAAGTCAAAAGGTACTGCCCAAAGAGAAGCATCTCTCACAAAAATAATGTGTCCCGAGGGTAGATAAGTTGCATTAGATGCCGTTTGGATCAAGGTGCTTGTGTCACCAGTTTCTATATTTAGAACCTTGATATTGCCTATTCCAACTTGTTCAGCACTTATAGAAGAGGTTACTAAAAGATGAGTATTCCCAGGGAGGACACGAGGCCAACTAAAGGCTCGGGATTCTGCGTCTGAAGACATAACTTGAATGGCCTCTGGCTGACCGCGAGAGACTGGTAAAGAGTAGAGTTGGCCATCTGCAGCATTGGTGAAAAAAATCTTTTCTTCAAAAGAAGTATAGCCGCTTCGCGCGACGGCAACGTCATTCAGGATTACTTGAAACGCGCCCCCCTCTACTCTAACCCTCGATAATTTGCCCGCGTCGATAAAATGCAGCCACTCGTCATCTTGTGAAAAGAAAAGCAAACCGCTTCCTTGAGCTGTACTCAGTCTGCCGAGCGTACTAATATTATTGGTAACTTTAATGTCTTTGATTACTAGCTCTTGAAAGCCACTACGATTATTGAGGTATGCTAAGCTTCGCCCGTCATTTGAGACCGCTATATCGGTTCGAGTGTTGTGAAGGGCTCGTAATCCAGTGGCTCCCAGCAACACGGATGCGCGGTATCCTCTGTAGTTTCTATAAGTCAAATCGCTTAAATTCTCGGCGGTCAATAGAGTTTCAGAACCGCCGATGGAGCTACCTTCAAATGCTCCTTGATCACAATAAACGGCATCATGTAGAAGCCGAAGAGCCCAATTACTGCACACGACCCATTACCGACTAAGGCTAAGGTTTTCTTAGAAGTTGAATGTGCTGGCTGAGACACTGATGCCACACCGTCAGTGTCAGCAGATTGGGCAGGCAGTTTCTCATAGGCCCACCCGACCAGAAGGGCTATTGGGAATCCCGGAATAAACAGAAAAGCAAGGGTTTGCGCAACCCAAAGAGGTGTTCCAAACGTTGGCAGCACGGCCTCGATCAGTTGGATAAGCACCCAGACGACCAAGCTGGCGCCAATACCTATCTTAGCGATATTACTCTGCTTAAACCTTTCCCACTGGCTAGGCATCTCTTTTTCCAAGTTCTCTAGAAATTTAACTTACACCTTGTTCGATCTTACCAAACTAACCATTCCCAAGAATAGCTTACTGACAGATTCATTTTTGTCTTGCTTACGGCGGTTACCCATGCATCATCGCGATGCACTATTTTGGATCAGTTGTGCCGCTGATATTCCTGACTGATATATTAACTGTTCGATTGTTATATTTAAGGCTTATGAACATTCTGGATTGGGTTTTCGGGAGGATAAAATGACTATCAGTGAATTAGGTTCGTTAGGTGAGGTAATTGGGGCGTTTGGGATGATTGTGACGCTTGTATTTCTTGCAATGGAAATGAGGTTGAAGAGGCAAGCTGAAGACAATAGGGACCTAGAGCAAGTTCAGATACGGGCTTTTGAGATTCAATTGAGGGCTGCAGAAAATCCTGAATTGAGCAAGTTCCCCTCAAAGTGGAACAAGTTGACAGGTGGTATATTTCAATCGCTCCCGCCCAGCATCAATTATGCTACTCTTTTTGGCATTTTCGTTGAAGAGGAACTGGATACACTAGACTATTATCATTTAGTATCTGCAATGAACTACGAAACGATACTAACAAAATCGGAACGAGGAGCAATCCCAGAAGAAAGCATATGACGCCTTGCTTGAAGGCACTGCAAATTATTTTGTGGCTTTGAACCGTGCCGTGATTCAAAGAAAACTCAGAGAAAGGTATTTAACAAACAATGGATAACTTAATTAGTAGGCTAGATCTGGATCACATATCAAACAGCCTCATCGTGAGGTGGACAGTATTTTTCATTGCGCTTGGTGCTCTAGCGAGAGTCGATATAGATGCCGGCAGAATGATTTTTAATGAAGATTCTATCTATCCCTTTTTGATACTCACTCTTGTGCCTCTCTGCTCGATTCTGAAGATTGGTTGGCAGGCTATTTCTCTTGTTCGCCGATGCTGCATACCCATTGGAATTGTTGTTTGTTTGATGAATGCAGTGGCCACGCTTAGTGACATGAGTAGTGTACAAAGCTTCTTTGACGCTCAAAAATTATTTTATGCGCCGCTAGCCTTCGGTATATTTCTTTCGTTCCTCCTTTCTTTAATTGAGCCAAAGACTAAAGATGAATTAAACCTGTCTCCCTTTGAAATCTGTAGTTTATACCTCTTACTAATACTTGCAGTACCTGCGGCGGTCTTTTCTATTACCGGCGATATAACGCGCACG
The DNA here is from genome assembly GCA_002718015.1 of Rhodospirillaceae bacterium. GTDB lineage: Bacteria > Pseudomonadota > Alphaproteobacteria > UBA8366 > UBA8366 > UBA8366. Next base: position 1,107 of record PBCW01000071.1, on the reverse strand, counting down.
AATCAGTTTCTTCATGTACCCGCGATGATGACATTATTGGTTATTGGTCTTATCTGTTTCGTTTATCCTGATTTTCAAGGTTATACCTTGATTCAAAAAGCTTACAAAGCTTCGCTCGCTTCTGTCATGACTTTTTCTTGCTATGGTGTTGCTCTGCATATTTATGGCTTTGTCTCGGGGTCCCAAGAAGTGATTACTAGTGTGATGGCAAATAGTCTTCTAGGTATTATGTATGGTTCACTAATTGCATTGTTCGCAATTTCAGCGGGCGGTCAATCTTTCCAAACAAAAGATCAAAAGACGTTTTTTGATTGGTGCATGATCGGGTTTTATGTCTTTTTTGTTCTAATTGTTTTACCTCCGCCAAGCTTATTAGATGCGTTTGGGTAATAAAGGCCAAACACTCCATCGTGTTTTCTCCAGGAACGGGTACATGACTAACTACACAACCCTTGGCGGGCGCGTGGCATGTACCCAGTGCAATGCACTATCGAAGCGGACTCGGCAAAGGTGTAACGTGTCTTTGTTAAATTCCTGAATGTATGCTCAGATAACTAATTACTCAGCTCTCGGTAGGCATATGACATCCGCTAAGCGTAATGGACTATCTTATGAATTGGTGTCCAAAGTAGTTCTTAAGGGTTATCAATAGTTCTCAATATAGGATGCTACGACTCACGTAAAAACTATTAACAGAGCTATTCTCATTGGAGCATCTCGCCAAAGATCAAAGCCTCTGAAGGCACAATTGTTATGCCTTCCGATGTTAGATATATTACTAGTTAAGCAGACTTAGAGTACGAGAAAAGAATAGTCTTTCTGGTTAGGGAGCTAGGAGACCGGCGTGCAAAAAAAGGCAGCCCTACGGGCTTATGCGGCAGTTTTTGCTTGGATTACCAGTAGTAGCTTGGCCCAAGATACTAGGGTTGAAACTGTCATTTTTGATATAGAGTGGTGGAGACCAGTAGTAACGCGAATTGTTGCGCGACTTCAGCTAACGCCTGGTGAACGTGTATTCGCACTTGGGAATCCGAACCTGCATGAAGGGCTACCAAAGCTATTTGCTTCAGCTGTGGAATTGGAAGGAGGGGTTTACGTCGGCACAGT
>PBCW01000070.1 GCA_002718015.1 Rhodospirillaceae bacterium | reverse complement strand
GCGGCAGGATTCGAACCTGCGCATCACGGGATCAAAACCCGTTGCCTTACCGCTTGGCTACGCCCCTTCCTGACTTGAAAGATAGAAGTGAATGACGACAAGGGCAAGCGACCATGTGCACAGCCCAACATCTATATACATATGCGCAGCTGACAGAGACTCAGCTGCTTCAAGTCATAAGGCTTTGCTAACCGAAACCAGCTCTTGGCGCAAAGAAAAAAGCATTTCTTTTATATAATAAACTACTCTGATACCCTTTGAATAGTTTTGGGCAAGAGCAACCATATTAACGACCAGTCTTACAAACCTCCACGCCCCCACAGTATGCCGGGCACAAAATTGGCTAAAGATCTTCCCATGGGCGCTCTGCTTTTGCAGTCATAGTAGCTTTTGCCCACCAACCTCGTCTCTTGAGTAATACAGCAGCCTGCTTTGCCTCTACAATATTCTCATAAATTCCAAAGCAAGTGGCACCGCTGCCGGAAAGCCTAGCCAGCAAACACCCCTCCGTTTCATTGATCACGTGTAAAATCTCGGCGATCCCTGAACATTGTTCAATCGCTGGCCGCTGGAGATCATTGTGTCGAGTTTGAAGAAGACTTATCAAATTAGGGATTGTAGTTGGAACTTCTGGAAACCGCGCAGTTTCTGAAAATTTTGTACCAAAAGTTCTAAAAACAGAGCTCGTTGCCAATTCTACCCCTGGATTTACTAATAGTAAGGGCAAGGCTGGCAGAGCAGGAATCGGTTCTATCTGCTCGCCGATGCCGCCTACGTAGCACGGCTCGCTAAGAAGGCAAGCTGGCACATCTGATCCGATGCCTAATCCCAATAGTGTGAGGTCGACCGCTGAGGGCGAAATTCTCCAAAGTTCTGCCAAAGCCCGAAGTACTGCCGCAGCATCGGCAGAGCCTCCGCCCAGACCCGCAGCAATTGGTAAATTCTTTGTTAATGTAATTTTTGTCTGCGGCCTTATTTGCACGGCGTCCGCAAGCAGNCGGGCTGCCCGGAGCACAGAATTTTCNTCTTTANCTGANAATTTTCCGGCAAATGGGCCCCGTATTTCCAAANTCAATGAGCGCGCGGGAGTAACCGCAATCACNTCCGCTAAATCTCCNAAAACGAAAAGGCTATCNAATTCATGATAGCCATCCTCACGCCGNTTTAAGACATGAAGGTATAAATTTATTTTNGCGCGGGCATATACTCNTATCGTNTCGTCTGCNCGGGCGGTCATTTACTATTTCCTAGTATTTCTGGTTTACCGAGACCAGTTTGAATTTTTATGACGATTTTTTCACGTTCCTCCTTTTCCGGTTTAAAGCTGAGAGCCCGCCGCCACTGAAATTGGGCCTCTTGCTTGCGCCCAACACGCCAGTATGCATCGCCCAAATGATTGTTAATAATCGGGTCATGTGGTCTGATTTGTACAGCTCGTTCNAGATGCGGTACCGCTTTATCGAATTCCCCGAGCCGATAAAGAACCCAGCCCATAGAGTCGACGATNTAACCGTCATTGCGCCGTTGAGCAACGGCGTTTTCTATCAATTGTCNCGCACGTCCTAGATTTTTCCGCTTCTCCACCCATGAATAACCTAGATAGTTTTGAACGTACGGTTGATTAGGATTTAATTCTAACGCCTTNAGAAAGTCTTTTTCCGCCCTGTCCCAATTTTTTGNTCGTTCTAGCGCAATACCTCGTGCATAAAACAGGTTCCAATCTTCCTTCTTTGGCGCTTTTAATCGAGCAAACATGCGATCGTAGACTTCGACCGCTTCTAAATAGCGTTCCTTAAATCGAAAGAAGTTACCAAGTCTAAGTAATGCATCCAACCTACGTGGCCTGAGGTTTCCCATTTTCTCAAGAAGCACCTGTGCCTCATCCAAGCGNCCGTCCTCGTACAATGCGTCAGCAGTNCGCAGCTGCGCAGTCCAAGAATAATCTGANACAGAAGCCACTTTGCTATAACTTTCAACTGCATCTTTAAANCGCTGTCGTGACATTAAAATGTCACCTATCAAAATTTCCGCAAGCGGAAAATTCGGCTTAAACATGCAGGCGAGCCGCGTGTAGAGTAAAATCATATTGCTGGCTCGGTCACGTGGCAACGCACTAGCCAAACTGAATAAACCCTCCGCTAATCCTTGTGCGGNCGTCTCCNCTAGAGATGCAACANGTTTTCCANTTTCTATATTCTCGCGTAAACCNGAAAANATNACGTCATCAACATCCGAATCCCGTTGCCCNTCAATAATTTCTAATGCCTCTTTTCTCTTACCTAGTTTTTGCAGTATTGGAATTACGACCCGCTGGATACGGACTGGCGCAGNCAAAAAATTCNCGTCATCATTGACTTTTTTAAGCTGNTCATAAGCNGCATCAAGATCGCCCGCTAAGTAATAAATTAAACCAATATTCAACCGATATATCGAGTTTGACCCTTTTTCCTGTGCTATTACAGCGAGGGCATTTCTGGCCTCAAAAAATTTTTTTTGGCCTGCTAGGCTCCAAGCTCTGGCCAGNGGCACGACATAAAGGCCTAAACCACTAGTTTCAGCATTCTCTAACCTGCCCAACGCTGCAGAATAGTTTTTCTCTCTAAAATCAAAAGCGATTTGAGCAATCCGAGCAGTTGTATCATAACCAGATCTACCTTCCATCTGTCGGGCAAACTCTAGTGCTTTATTATTNATNCCGGCACTCACGGCCAGCACAAATGCTCGACGCAAGAACAGCTCATTTTTGGGCTCCTCTTTGTGTACTTCNTCCATTAATAGTGCGGCATGCTTCAAATCGCTGCGTCGTTCAGCAAANCGCCCNGCTAAAAATCTGCCGAAAATCGANGGNTTTTCAATGNCCNATGACGAAGNGGTAATATCTNCTGAATTCGTANCAAATTTCCCGGGTTTCTTGTCGGTNAGTAGAAGAAGATAAGCNAATANACNAANAACCACTGCGATNGANGTNAGTCCNAGAAATACCTTCGCGNGTGATCTTGCCATGAATTTATCCACTAAAGATTTTAAACACAGANCCAAAGGACGTGGCACCACCGCCACAAACTAACGTACGTCANATTCAACCCAANNTGGCGGATATCGTAGACAACGACANACAACAGCCAAACACTACTTTTTACATATTAGGGTAGTTGGGCCCTTCTCCACCTTGCGGTGTAACCCAATTTATATTTTGGGTNGGATCCTTAATATCACANGTCTTNCAGTGAACACAATTTTGNGCGTTGATTTGNAGCCTAGGGGCAGCATCACCATCGCCTGGGATAATTTCATATACACCGGCTGGGCAATAGCGTTGTTCTGGNGAATCATAAGTTGCGAGGTTGTGATTAATCGGCACATCTGNATCNTTTAAGNNCAANTGTACTGGCTGATCTTCCTCGTGGTTGGTANCTGAGAAAGATACGTTTGTTAAACGGTCAAAAGTAATAACACCATCGGGTTTTGGATAATTGATCGGGACACAATCAGCAGCCTTCTTTAANCTCTCGTGGTCGGCATGNGCATGACTTAGTGTCCANGGAGCCCTGCCGCGGAAAAGNACTTGGTCTATACCAGTGNAAAGTGTGGCGGCCCAGAGACCCCATTTAAAAGCAGGACGAACATTACGCGCTTGTTTAAGCTCATCATATACCCAGCTTTTCTCGAAGGCATCTGCATACGCAAGTAGTTCGGCAGGGGCATTCCCACCGGTTAACGCGTCAAAGGCTGCCTCAGCCGCCAGCATACCCGTTTTCATGGCGGTNTGACTGCCTTTAATTTTTGGCATGTTTACTGTCCCGGCNTCACAACCAACAAGAACCCCTCCGGGNAATACTAATTTTGGCAATGATTGGAGGCCGCCCTCGTTTATGGCCCGTGCCCCGTAAGCAACTCTTCGACCATTTTCAAAGTAAGGTCTNATCTTTGGGTGTGTTTTAAAACGTTGGAATTCTTCGTAAGGGGANAGATATGGGTTTGAATAATCCAACCCTACGACGTAACCAACAGACACCTGATTGTTTTCGAGGTGATATAAAAATGATCCNCCATACGTNTCGTTNTTCAGGGGCCAACCAGCACTATGCAANACGAGGCCTTCTTGATGCTTNTCTGGATCNATTTCCCATAGTTCTTTCAGCCCAATACCGTANGTCTGNGGTTCGACGCCAGCACGAAGCCCAAACCGTTCCATCAGAATTTTNCCTAAATGACCACGACANCCCTCGGCAAAGAACGTATACTTTGCNTGAAGTTCGATCCCAGGCTGAAACATATCGCTCTTTTCGCCTGTCTTTGATACCCCCATGTCACCAGTAGCAACNCCACGNACAGCACCATCGTCGTCATAAAGAATTTCTGATGCAGCGAAGCCGGGATAAATTTCAACGCCCAGNCCNTCAGCNTGNTCNCCGAGCCACCGGCAAAAGTTNGCTAGACTGATTATATAATTACCCTTNTTGTGCATTGCCGGAGGCAATAAGAAAGTGGGAATATTAACCGCTGATGATTCGTTNAGTAACATAAACTTTTCATCNGTAACNGGNGTNTTTAGTGGNGCGTCCATNTCCCTCCAGTCAGAAAAAAGCTCGTTTAAAGCCCGAGGTTCCAAAACNGCACCAGACAANATGTGTGAGCCAACCTCTGACCCNTTTTCCAACACGCAAACGCTGATTTCCGCGCCATTNTTNACACATAGCTGCTTAAGTCGGATTGCAGCNGAAAGGCCTGCCGGCCCTCCACCAACAATAACCACATCATATTCCATCGAATCNCGTTCCATNNGTCCCTTCCGNNTATCACAGNTTTATTCTTTTACGTTATCTCTTTATAGCAAATCAGTATAATANANTACATAGTTACAGAGNGGGCCTCCGACAAGATGGTAAGCTATACTGACCGCTCAAAACTCAACGCTACCCAAGCCCTTAAATGGCTGATTGAAATGGGAGCTGATGAAATAACCTCAAATACGCCAATCNATCGTTTTGTAATAAAAAATCAGAATAATAGCCCAGAAATCAAAGACACCGCAACGCGAATAGTTCNACCGGCAAAGGGGTTAGTGTCTCGTCCTGCACCGGTTGGCAAAAATCAGATGGCCCCCGCNGAGGGAGCNCATGACGCNGCCACAGGAGCATCGGCTGCTACAGATATCNAAAAACTNAGAGCGGNAGTTGAGAAATTTGACGGGTGTGCACTAAAGTTCACAGCTACAACCACCGTGTTTTCAGATGGNAATCCAGCTGCAGATCTGATGNTAATCGGAGAAGCTCCTGGNGTCGATGAAGATAAGTGCGGCCGCCCTTTCGTTGGCCCAAGCGGGATTCTTCTTGATAAAATANTGCANAGCATTGACCTAGATAGATCTAANGATTGTTACATTACGAATGTACTTTTTTGGCGCCCCCCCGGCAATCGCAACCCTACAAATTCTGAAATTGCAGCATGCCTGCCGTTTGTCTGGCGCCACATCGAGTTGAAAAATCCAAAGATTATTATTTTGNTGGGTGGAATTGCAACCAAAACCATTTTAAACACTCAGGAAGGCATAATGCGGTTACGCGGAAANTGGGCNAATATTCAGCTTGCCAATGCGAACCGTGAAATCCCATGNATGCCAACGTTCCATCCCTCATTTTTGTTGCGGCAACCTAATCAAAAACGACAGGCTTGGCNTGACTTCCGAGCAGTTAAAACAAAATTGCTAGAATACTGCTAATTTGATATGTCCGGTTGACCNAACAAAGGAGCAGTCGGCGGGCCCGACCGTATTTTTAAATGAATATTGGATACATACGAAAAGGCCTTNTTGTATTTATTTTTCTATNTNCTGNACTGATNGGTNTAGCAACAGCCGCTGACCCGAGAGATAATNCGGTAACCAGNTTACCCGATGTNCTTTCNGTGAAAGACGTTCACCTNTATCANAGNGTATTTGCACTTCAACAAGNTGGAAAATGGNCTCAAGCCGCCAAATTTTTTGAAAAAATTAATGACAAATCNCTGGAAAGCCACGTTTTGTTTCAACGTTATATGCATCCNACNAAACACAGAGCTCAATTCCATGAACTNANGTCTTGGCTTAAAAAATTTTCCGATCGGCCTGGGGCACTGCAAGTNTACCGATTAGCAAAGAAACGAAGGCCNACGAAGTACACCAANGTACCTCCACCTAAGTTACCAAAGGTACAAGGTGTGTTGTCTGAAGAAATTATTTTTAGCCATGGAGCGCCTCACAAACGCAAAATATCAAATAATAGCTCGAGGGAACTTCGCCGGTTCCTGCGCCGTGTAAATGGGTTAATTGCAAAACGTAAGACAAGGGATGCCCATGCCCTCGTCAAAGCCAAGAGAAATTCTAGGGTGTTAGGAAGTCATGGGCTAGCTAAAGCCTACGCGGCATTGGCAAGAGGTTATTACCACGAAAAAAGAGACAAACTGGCAGTGACTCTCGCTAACCGCGCTGCAAAACAGATGGTTACTGGTAACGGAGATGCAAATTGGTGGGCAGGCTTAGCAAGCTGGCGCTTAGGTGACTTTGAAAAATCTGCTATCTACTTTTCTAAATTGTCTAAAGACAGCACGATAATAGCACCTCTTAAAACAGCTGCTGCTTTTTGGGCAGCACGTGCTNATTTAAGAGCCGNACANCCNAGCCAAGTCAATTACNACCTAAGTNTCGCNGCTCAGAAACCTCGTACTTTTTATGGAATGCTNGCATGCCATCTGCTCGGCGNCGNCCCAATACTTAATTGGCACATACCTCCACTGGAGGAACAGGATGTCGATGCAATGAAACGTCACCCTCGCCTCAGACGAGCTCTAGCTCTAATTCAGCTTAATCAATGGGTACGAGCTGAAGCTGAAATGANATTTGTTGCTCTTCGNGAATCCAAACAAAACACTCGTATACTTNTNAATATAGCAATTCGAGGCAAGCTTCCTCGACTTTCCTATCGACTGGGGCACACATTCATTGATGAAGATGGCAAGCCGTTNGATAGTGCCTTATATCCGTTGCCGGCTTGGAAGCCAGCAAACGGTTTCTTCCTAGATAACGCGCTGATTTTTGCGTTGATGCGTCAGGAGTCAAGATTTCGTTCGCGTGCCCGAAGTCGCATGGGGGCCACTGGACTTATGCAATTGATGCCGCGCACGGCCCGAGATATTGCGGGCCACAAAATNTGGNATGGCCGGCGCTCATCTTTGTCTGATCCAGTGCTAAATATAACGTTAGGTCAAAGATATCTNCGCCGCCTGATTAGGAATGATTTTATNGGCAAAAATCTTTTTTACTTAATTGCTGCNTATAATAGTGGGCCAGGTAATCTTTCTCGCTGGCAAAAAGANATAGATTACCAGTCTGANCCCCTTTTATTCATAGAAAGCATTCCAGCTCGCGAGACGCGCACCTTTGTGGAGCGCGTATTAGCAAATTATTGGATTTACCGTGAGCACCTTAAACAAAAAACACCTTCGCTAAAGGCCCTTGCTTCAGGGAAATGGCCCGCCTACATTGCACTGGATCAAAGGGCCAAGGATAATACGAAACATGCAAAATAATACTTCGATCACCTCAGTCAATATCGCGATCCTCACCGTCTCGGACACCCGTAGGAAAAAGGATGATCGATCTGGCAATTTGCTTGAACAACGCATAACTGAAGCCGGTCACAAATTAGTATTCCGCGATATTGTAGAGGATGATGTAGAGAAAATCGTTACCAAACTCGCTTCATGGATTGATGAAACAGATGTAGACGTAATCATCACTACTGGCGGCACAGGGATAACAGGACGAGATGTGACACCAGAGGCCGTAGAGCGAATTTGGGATAAAGAAATCCCAGGGTTCGGAGAATTATTCCGCTGGATAAGCTATCAAAAAATTGCTACCTCAACGATACAAAGCCGAGCCTGTGCTGGGGTCGCCAACGGGACCTACATCTTTTCCTTACCTGGTTCGCCCAACGCTTGTCGCGATGGCTGGGACGAGATTTTGATGTATCAATTAGACAGCCGACACAGCCCATGTAACTTTGTTGAGCTGATGCCTCGATTGAAAGAACATTAGTATCATCTTCAATATGATCATCGAATACGTTGACTTCTATCAGATCAATGATGACAGACTTTTCAAGTTATAAATTGTATTTCTTATTCGTTTTCCGCCAAATATCGTAACTTTTACCGTCATCTACATCCAATAATTTTCTAATGAACGAATATGTGTGACGGTAGTCGAGATTATCCAATGTATCCTTGAGGGTGTATTGACTTGACCACCGAACATTTTTAAAAATAGGGGGTAATGGTCGGCGGCGGGCCTCGCCGATAAGCCAAAAACCCCCATCGAGTGCTGGCCCTAACACCATATCAGTACGACCCAGCTCTGAGAATGCGTTGTAAATATCATGATGCGAAATATTCGGAATGTCGCTACCTATTATGATAACGGGCCCAGAGGGCATAGCCTCCATTACTCGTCTCATCCTATCGCCCAAATCACCGTGTCCTTGTTCCATTATTTGCACATTGCGAGGAGTGATGTTCGACCAACGAGTTGGTGCGCCAGTGATTGCCAAGCTTGTGCGCCAACGGCGGTCTCTAGAAAGTCTCCTCAAAGTTAAGCGCAAATTACGTTCATAGAATTGAAGTGCCGCTAAGCTGCCAATGTCGCGCCCCAGCCGACACTTAACTGCCCCGAGGTGCGGCGCTTTCGCCAGTATCACAAGATGCCTCATATAGCCTCGTATATATTTTTTATTTTCGTAGGCGGCACGCCGAAAAAGAAAAGCAACAAACAAAACAAGTTGTATATTATACGGAGCATATATCCGTATCGCTGATACCGAGTGGCAGAGGTTGTAGCGGTAACACAAATCTCGCGAAGGTTTTTTCGCCCTATCCGACTAACAAGATCAACGTCCTCCATTAATGGGATTCCAGCATACCCACCAACCGCTTCATAAAGGTCTCTCGAGACAAACAAACCCTGGTCACCGTAGGGCAAGGAGAAGACGCGACNGCGAAANGATACTAGCCGAGCAAGTAAATATGGCCGTATTCCGATGTCGTCNAAGGCAAATTGAAAATATCCAGCGTGNCATTTATGCTCCTGNATGAAATTTCGCAGATGCTTTTCCCACCCCNNAGAAAGCTTGGTATCCGCATGGAGTATTAACAGCCATGACCCCGTGGAGGCCTCCACACCGCGCTGCAACTGCCTACCTCGGCNGGCAGGTCCCTTAATGAACTCTGCCCCACATGCCGAAGCAATTTCTTCAGTAGCATCGTCAGAGCCGCCGTCAGAGAAAATAACTTCCCGAATCAAATCAAGCCCATCCAAAGTCCCGAGNGATTGAAGCGTGGCACCNANAACATGTGCAACGTTAAGAGTGGGTANNATGATACTTATTTTGTTCACCTTGTATTCCTGTTTTGTAAATTTCCTTTAAGCTCTNTCCGGANAGTAAATGTATANTTGTCNTGAGTTCTTTCTTNNANATNAGGTTAAAGGTTTCAATTTGCAGAAACAAATATTCCAATATTTATAATGAGATTTGTATTACGACTTCTTTAGAACATGTTATCATCTCNTTNGTACATTGGTTTGCGAATGCAATCTAAGAGGTNAGGTAGAAGAANGGCAACATAGCATTGCGGTCTCGAGCAAATAGAATTGGNTTACCCCATAGAGTTTTAATCATNTACATGCCACATCAATTTGTATCAGCATATTAATTTGTATCAGCATATTAAAGCGTCTGTCAGTACTNACAACGTGCACAAAGACAGATTGTAAATACCTCGAATGAAGAGATATCTCGTAAGTTTGCTGAGCAATTTGAGTAAGAAGCAATAAAACATGGAACACGGAAGCGATTTTACAGGGCTNGCAATCGTAGCTGCGGCTGCCACNCTATGCGGAATGGCATTGGCGCGCTTAAAACAACCGCCAATAGTCGGTTACATTTTTGCTGGCATTATACTCGGACCCTCCGCATTTGCTATTGTGGAGGACCGAATGTTGATTGGACCGCTAGCAGAACTAGGCGTTTTGATGCTGCTCTTTTTCATCGGCATGGAGCTTTCACTCCGCAGCTTCCGTCGCATTTGGCGGATTGCGGTTGGAGTAGCCGCCTTACANATTGTTGTTTCTCTCATCGTTATGCTGTTGTTTCGCTGGGCTCTGGACTGGCCACTTGAACACGCCATCCTATTTGCATTCGTCTTAGCGCTGAGCAGCACTGCCGTCGCTATACGATTACTAGAGGATACCGGTGAACTACGAAGCCGGGTTGGCATGATTGCGGTTGGAATTCTAATTGCGCAAGACCTTGCCGTAGCACCAATGCTTTTAGTGCTCGAAAGTTTGAGCAAGGATGTGACCGTTTTTAATGTGATTTTGAAAGTCAGCATAACCATTGCACTTCTCATTTTCGCAGTTCTCTACTTCAGTCGGCGCCAGGCTATAGATTTACCGCTTGGGAAAATTGCAGAGGATAAAAAGGAGTTAGTTCCTCTGGCTGCCCTCACGGGATGTTTTGGTTCAGCCGCTCTAGCTGGCCTGCTCGGCCTCTCGCCAGCATTCGGTGCTTTCTTGGCGGGACTATTTGTAGGCAACAGCCGACAACGATCATTGTTTTTTGATTTAGCTAAACCGATAGAAAATATCCTACTAATGGTTTTCTTTCTTTCGATTGGTCTTTTAATTGATCTCCAATTTTTGTTAGATAATCTCGGTTTGGTGATAATCTTATGGCTTTTTGTTTCGGTATTTAAAACTGCTTTAAATGTTGGTCTTTTACATCTGTTTGGTGAGCCTTGGCGTCACGCATTCCTNGCAAGTTTAATGTTAGCACAAATTGGCGAGTTTTCCTTTGTGTTGGGCGCTGTTGCAATGGACCACAGGATAATAGCGAGCGAAACCCATCGCTTGATAGTTGCCATTACAGTACTTTCACTGATAATCAGCCCACTTTGGCTAAATACCATGCATCGATTGCAACATCGCGCTACTGATCGAATACACAGTCTTGGGGATCTCCTGCATTTTGTCTATTACCGTGAATGGCATTTTGTCGGCGAATTTAGCCGAAATACCATAATCAGAACAAAGGTAATTTTACGGAATCTTAAGCAATTCTGGATAAAGATTTCAGGCCAGGCTTCTAAGCGGATGAAAGGTTACGAGAAAGATTGAAGATAACCTGTGCTTATATGTGAAAAATAACTAGTTTTAAAGCGGGACCGCCACCGCAAATATAGCTTGATAGTCCACCTTCACACCTACCTTTATTTGCACTTCATAACCAATATCTGGTATAGTTTAGGNTAATAATTCGCAGCCACGATGGAATGTAAAATATATTTCTCTTCACAAAAGGGCTGCGCAGGGACTGGTGAAATACTAAATCTTATTTGTTCAGCCTTTAAGGCAGGGCAACAGAGATGCACCGAAGGGGGGAAAATGGCGAGACATGCTGTTGATGTGGGCTCTTACGCNGAAAATATAACGCGGCAACTTGCAGCTTACTCNAGTGGATTGAAATTCCAAAACCTCCCAAGTGANATNGTTTTAGTAGCCAAACAGTGCGTNCTTGATGGCCTAGGTGTTATGCTCGCAGGCTCNCGTGANCCGCTNGCCAAAAAGGTCATATCATTTGTTNGAGNAGAGGGGGGAAATCCAAANTCGACGNTTGTTGGATANGGGGACCGCACCTCTCCATCACNAGCTGCTTTTGTAAATGGAACTGCTGCCCACGCACTTGATTATGACGATGTCTTGCGTCCTNTACACGGGCATCCAACAGTTACTGTACTACCGGTTGTTTTAGCCCTCGGAGAAAAGCTCGGAGTCGGTGGCAAAGAAATGATAACGGCTTTTGTTGCCGGAGTTGAGATTGATGCACGCGTGGGCGCTATGATGGGAGACAAACATTACGAGAAAGGTTGGCATGCAACGGGTACNGTGGGCACNNTGGGCGCTGCTGCGGCTGCCGCTCGCTTAATGAATCTAAACGCGGACCANACNGCNCATTGCTTAGGCATTGCAGCCACTCAAGCTGCAGGCTTGAAGTGCATGTTTGGAACCGAATGCAAGCCCCTCCATGCAGGCAAAGCNGCAATGAACGGTGTGATAGCNGCAGAACTCGCAGCACGTGAATTTATCAGCAGGGCCGATGTCCTTGAATGTAGACAGGGCTTTGCAGATACTCAAACAGACAGCTTTNAACCGCACGAAGCANTAGAANAATTAGGAAANATATTCCATACATTGGATGTNAAATTTAAATACCATGCNTCATGCTTCGGGACCCACGCNATGCTGGAAGCTATNGCAACGATTAAGAAAAATCCAGCTTTTGACGCAGAAAAGCTGGAAAGAATTGAGTTACGAGTNCCACCATTNGCACTNGATGTTTGNAATATTCAGGAGCCAAAAACCGGTCATGAGNCAAAATTTAGCTACCGCCATAGTGCAGCNTTAGCAATCCTTGGAGAAGAAACAAGTAGCCTTGAAAGCTACAATGACGTTGCCGCCCAACGTGCGGATATTGCAGAGATGAGAAAAAAAGTTTTTGTTAGCTCTGCAAAAAATCTTGATCGCTATGCAAGTGATGTCTTCGTTTATCTCAANAATAAAACCGTTATTACTGAACATGGAGACATGGGNCCGCCAGTGGAGGATTTAGGCACTCAAGGTGAAAAACTCGAACACAAGTTTAGGGCGTTGGCAAGACCTTTAATCGGCCATTGNAATACTAATCAAGTTATCGATGCGGTATGGTCATTTGAATGTCAGTCCGGTATATGCACGGCGCTCTCTGGACTGAAAATTGCTTAGGAAAATTTGATACCTTGCTTTGTGAAACNCATAGTGCCTGATTTAAGCCGCGAGATTTCCATGGGCGGTCGAGTTGCTGGTATTGATGAAGCAGGCCGTGGTCCGTGGGCTGGCCCAGTTGTCGCTGCTGCTGTCGTCCTGAACCAGAGCAAAATGCCAGATGAATTAAGATTTGGAATCAAAGACTCAAAAGTTATTTCCTCGGCAAAGCGTGAGCGCCTTTTNTCTTTGCTTCGCTTACATACAGAAATTGGTGTCGGCCGCGCAGAGGTAACCGAGATCGATGAAACTAATATACTAANCGCAACNTTTATGGCCATGANGCGAGCATTACAAGCACTCTCGATTTCAGTGGATNTTGCGCTAGTCGATGGCAATCAGGCACCAAANCTTCCNTGTAAAGTCGAAACANTGGTGAAAGGCGACNCCCNCTCCCTTTCAATCGCAGCAGCCTCAATTGTTGCAAAAGTNCATCGCGATCGTGAGATGGCCATGCTAGCAAAAACCTTTCCCGGGTATGGTTGGGAGAAAAATGCNGGCTATGGAACCAAGGAGCACCGCGAGGCGCTTGCAAGGATAGGGGTTACACCNCATCACCGAAAGACATTCTCNCCTGTCGCTAAAATAATATCAAAAATNTAGTNTTTTANACNATATATTGTGTAAGTANNATNNANNAATACAAAATNTATTACTTCATATTGCATAAGTATTGTATTTTTTTAATTCGGATATTACTTTATTGCGGAGGTTCAAGATAATAGGATGCAGCCGATTTAATGGCCTTTAGTGTAAAACATTCTTCCAAAGAAATGATTAATTCGAAAATCATTCTTGGGAACAGCGCAGCAGTGATGTCTAAACTGCCTGATCAGTGTGCAGATATGATTTTTGCCGACCCACCTTATAATCTGCAGCTTAGAGGCGATCTACACCGCCCAAACAACACCAGGGTCAACGGTGTCGACAATGCCTGGGATAAAGTTGGAACTTTTGTAGATTACGATACCTTCACTGGCAAGTGGCTTGCCGAAGCGCGTCGCGTTTTAAAAGATGATGGTACCATATGGGTCATCGGCACTTATCACAACATCTATAGAGTAGGAGCTACACTTCAGGACATGGGATTTTGGTTTTTGAACGACATAGTATGGATCAAGACCAATCCAATGCCCAACTTCCGTGGCACTCGTTTTACAAACGCCCACGAAACGCTTCTTTGGTGTGCAAAATCAGAAACAAGTAAACCCACCTTCAATTATGATGCTATGAAAGCGCTCAACGAAGATCTCCAAATGCGCAGCGATTGGCTCCTTCCAATCTGCACAGGCTCGGAAAGGTTGCGTGATCAAAAAGGGGATAAAGTCCATCCTACTCAGAAGCCGGAAGCGCTAATCTATCGCGCTATTTTGGCTGCGACTAATCCCGACGACTTAGTTCTAGACCCCTTTTTTGGAACTGGCACCACTGGGGTGGTGGCAAAAAAGTTGGGACGACGATATCTTGGCATCGATAGTGATCCTGCATATGTCAAGGCAGCCCGAGAGCGAATTGAAGCGACGCCGGAGCCACATTCATTAGAATTGATAAGAAGTCCCTCGAAGAGGCGCCAGCCTCGAATTCCTTTTGGTTGGCTTGTAGAACGTGGATTGCTCTCTGCGGGCGATGTGCTGGTAAGCCCCGATCGTCAACATACTGCAAAGGTAAGGGCAGACGGCACCGTGATTTCTGCGACACATCGGGGGTCGATACATCAGGTTGGCGCTGCGGTTCAAGGTGCCCCTAGTTGCAATGGTTGGACATTTTGGTGCATGAACGTTGAAGGTAAAACCATTCCGATTGACTCGTTGCGTCAGCAGTTACGGTCGGAACTCAACTGAAGTCACCATCAAAGATTTGTTATTGCAAGCCTCGCTACCTTACGCATTACTGTAGGTAATGCTTGTTTTTCGAATTCTCTCGGTTGACACCACATGCAATCCTGCGGCACCGTGTGCACCCTGTCCACTGAAGCCGTGACCACGTTTAGCTCAAGATGAAAATGACTAAAAGTGTGCCTTACTGTTCCAGAAATTTCGTCCCAAGCCGCCATCTGCAGCGGTGCTGCCATCGCTGCTGTTTTCCTATCTGGCAAGGCACCTTCAACCCAGTTTGTACTGGGCACCTCCATCATTCCACCAAGTAAGCCTTTTTCTGGCCTCCTTCGCAAAAGCACCGCGCCCGTGGGATTTGTTATCCAAAATGCTATCCCACGCCTTGTTTGACGTTTTGGCTTCGACCCTTTCAATGGAATGGAGTCTGCCATGTTCTTCCCTTGGCATCTTTTCATCCAGGGGCATATACCACATTTTGGCTTCCGCACTGTACATACAGTCGCCCCAAGGTCCATGACCGCTTGAGCAAAGTCTCCGGGCCTAAAAGTTGGGGTCATATCTGACACATGGCTGTAAAGTATTGGTTTACACGCTGGCAACGGGTCGAGCACGGAGTGCAGACGGGCCATCACACGCTCTACATTGGTGTCCATTACCGCAGCTGGCCTTCCAAAAGCGATTGCAGAAATTGCAGCTGCAGTATAACGCCCAATACCCGGAAGTTTTAGAAGCTCAGCCTCATGATCAGGGAATTGGCCACCATACTTATCAACAATTACACGCGCACATTTATGAAGGTTTCTCGCCCGCGCATAATAGCCTAGGCCAGCCCAACCCAATAAAACTTCGCCGAGTTCAGCTCGCGCCATATCTGCCACCGTTGGCCAGCGAGCAATGAAGCGTTTAAAATACGGTCCAGCAGTTGCGACAGTCGTCTGCTGCAGCATGACCTCGCTCATCCAGACAAAATAAGGATTTGGTTTTTGGCTCGAGCTCACGCGCCATGGCATGCTACGGTAATTTGTGTCATACCACTGGAGTAACTCAATAGCGGCAGTCATGTAATCTTTCATTGACACAGCTAATCTTCCACTGAAGAGAGTTAGCGCAGGATGGATAGGATATACTTTACTAACTGGAGATCAATCTACAATCTAAAACAATCAAAAAAGATTTCAGGTATATGCAAGATTCCGAAGATACTTACAAAAGGCGCCAGAGCGGACCGTTGCCGCTCGCCAGACTTTTGCCAAAACTGACGAGAAAAGCGCTCGGTAAATTCGGGTTTTCCTATATTGGGCTCATCACTGACTGGGCAACCATAGTTGGGCCTGATATTGCAAAAATGAGCGCACCAGAAAAACTGACCTTCCCGCGAAATAAACGAGATTCTGGTGTGCTTCGTCTTAAAGCTGAGGGGGGGGCAGCACTAGAAATTCAACACCTAGAGCCCCAAATTCTCGACCGCATAAATACCTATTTTGGTTACCGAGCGGTAATGCGATTGAATATTATCAATGGCCCTGTAAACAAACCCAAGAATGAAGCAGTCACTTCAACCGAGTTTATTTATAAAAAATCCCTCAACCAAAAAATCAGCGCTTCAAAGTTAATGCATTTACTAGAACGGTTTGGCCGATCTGTAAAAATGCGCGAATCGAATAAAAAAGACTAATTTTTTTTGAGAATTACTTACGTTATATATCGAAAAAGTCATCCGCTTTAACTTATTAGGTTTGATCACGGAGGGCGCCTTGATTGAGCCACATTAGTTTCCTTATAATCGCAATAATCGCACGTTAGAAAAACTAAGGAATAAACAGTGACCTGTGCTTTCAAAATATTTTTATTATCAGCTTTGATTATAGCCATCCAACCGGTAGAGGCCAAAGCTCTAGACACCAAATCGCAGTTGGAAGACATCGTTATGGGCGACCCCGAGGCTCCCAATACCGTCATAGAATATTTCTCTCTAACGTGCGGTCAGTGTGCGAAATTTCATGCTAATGTATTGCCGAAAATAAAGAAAAACCTCATCGACACAGGGAAAGCAAAATTCATTTCGAGAGACTTTCCGCTCAATAATCTAGCAATACTTGCCCATATGGTCGGCAGATGTGTCCCACGCAAATATTATCGACCTTACGTAACTACATTGTTTAAAAACTTTAGCAGCTGGACACGTAAGAGTGACCCCGTCGCGGCGCTCAAACAAATAGCTAAATTAGGTGGTATGGGATCAGAAAAATTTGATTCTTGCCTCAAAAATGAAGAACTTTACCAAGGCATACGGAAGAAGATGTCAGAATACACAAAAAATTTTGGCGTTGACTCTACTCCCACAATTATTGTCAACGGAAAAAAGGTAGATGGAGATTACTCGTCCATAGAAAAAATGATCAACAAATAAAATACCTTCAGAACTCAGCTTCATTATCAAACCCATTCGAATTGAATTTGATTAAAAGTGCATTTTAAAACTCTCCGCCTCATAGGATTTAAATCCTTCGTTGAACCAGTCGAATTGCCCATCGAAACTGGAATGACAGGCATTGTCGGACCTAATGGTTGTGGAAAGTCCAATGTAGTCGAGGCTTTGAGGTGGGCGATGGGAGAAACCTCAGCTAAAAGGATGCGCGGCGCTGAGATGGACGACGTTATATTCGGCGGAAGCACTAGTCGGCCAGCGCGTAATATTGCCGAAGTAACCTTATCACTCGATAATTCCGACCGAGGCGCCCCTGCACGGTTTAACGAAGCCGACGTGTTAGAAATCTCACGGCGTATAGAGCGAGGAGCTGGCTCTCAATATCGAGTAAACGGCAATGATGTACGTGCGCGGGATATTCAATTACTTTTTGCTGATCTTGCCAGTGGAGCACACTCCACAGCAATGGTCAGTCAGGGCAGGGTGGGTGCTTTAATTGGTGCAAAACCATCAGAACGACGTGCTCTTCTTGAGGAAGCAGCCGGCATTACCGGGCTCCACTCGCGTCGCCACGAAGTAGAGCTTCGTTTAAAAGCCGCTGAATCTAATTTGGAGCGGCTTGATGATGTAATCAGCGCGCTTAACAATCAGAGCCGTGGCCTACAACGCCAAGCACGACAAGCTCAGCGTTACAGGAAGATCGCCGAAAAAATCCTTGAAAAAGAAGCGATTCTTCTGCATTTACGCTGGAGAGAGGCATCAAATGCTAAGGAATCCTCCGTTGCAAAATTAACGAGCATAGAGCAACTTGTATCGGAGCGAACTCAAGCGGCAGCTTCTGCCGCACGACGAAGAGCTAACGCCCAGCAGGCTTTACCAAAACTACGCAATACTGCCGTGCGAGCGGCAGCCGAGTTGCAAAGATTTACCCTGGCCCTTAAAGAGCTTGATAATGAAGAATCTCGGATCTCAGAAGCTAGTGCTGAGATCTCGCGCCGGCTTGAGCAAATTGAAGGAGATTTAGCTCGTGAAAATGATCTTGCAAAGGAAGCAGCTGAGACCATTGCTCGACTTGAAACAGAACGCTCAAACCTTGAATCTAACAAAGTTGAAGAAGCAAGAGCAATAGAGGCCGCACAATCAGCACTCTTAGGAGCCCGTGAAGCCTTGATGACGAAAGAAACTAAGCTAGCCAAAGTCACTACAGAGATCACAGCTGCTGAGGCCAAAAAAACAACAATCACAGCTCGAGCGAACGAACTTGCGGAAAGAGGGCTACGTTTAAAGGCTAGAGTGCGGCAAATTGACAGTGAACGCGAGAAACTTAAGGGGAAAATTAGCGCAGATCGCCGACTTGCCGAGGCAGAGCGCAACGTTGCCAATTTTGAATCGCAACTATCGACAGCTCGAGAAAACCTAACAAAGGCAGAAGAGGAACGCCTGCAGGCAGAAAAACAGGAAAATTCAGTGAGGGTTAAAGCAGCTGAAAAACAAGCCGCCAAAAATGAGATTGCCGCAGAGATTAAAGCCTTAATAGGGATCCTTGGCGAACCCGATAGTGACCTATTTCCTCCACTAATCGACGCACTAGAAGTTACAACAGGGTTTGAGACAGCTCTTGCAACTGCTCTTGGAGAGGAGCTAACAGCCCCAATCGATGAGGCAGCAGAGCGCCATTGGGCTTCACTCGGCCCTTTGCCTGATAAAGCAGCGCTACCGGCCAACACACGCCCATTATCTGACTTTGTAAAAGGCCCTCCTGCACTTGACAGAAGACTTTCCAGCATTGGAGTTGTCTCAAGTGATATAAATGGAACGACCTTGCGGAAACAGCTTAGACCTGGCCAATGGCTTGTTTCAAAAACTGGCGAGTTTTGGCGATGGGATGGATTTACCGTTGCCGCAGGGGTGCCAAGTGCTGCCGCTACCCGACTTAGTCAACGCAACAGGTTAGAGGCACTCAATGGATCATTGAAAACCGCAGACACTAATCTTCAAACTGCTGAGACAGCTCATAAAATGTCTATTAAAGTTCTGGCTGCGGCGAGCAGCAATGAAAACAAATCACGTCAAATGGTTGAGCTTTCTATTGGCCAGCTTGACGGTGCGCGTGACATACGCTCTAGTTTGTTAAGCGAGTCCAGTAGTGCAGCAAGTAGGCTTGCAGCATTAGAAGAAGCCTCGGCAGAATCTAAAAATGATTTGGCACAAATCCAAAAGCTGGAGGTCGAAGTTGCTGACGCGTTAGATGCTGCATCAACGCCGCTACAGTTAAAATCCTCAATCGATAAATTACATGAAACTGTTACTGATCACAAAAACCTAGAGTCAGAATGTCAAATAAAATACAATCGGCTCGAAACACAATATCAATTGCGGCGCGAGCGCGTGACCGCAAATGAAAAAGAGCTTTCCTCCTGGCGCGAACGAACTTTGGAAGCGACAGAAAGGCTCAATGAATTGCTTGAACGGCAAAAGGACATACAAAATCAGGCGCAAACTTTATCTGGCAGACCATCTGAAATAGCACGAAAACGGCAAGATTTACTCGAATTAAGTAGATCATCGGAAGAGTCGCAATCAACGGCTTCTGATGAACTCACAAAAGGGGAAATGGAACAAACCGATGCAGATCG
>PBCW01000069.1 GCA_002718015.1 Rhodospirillaceae bacterium | reverse complement strand
CCGACGCCGCCGATTACGTCGCCCAGGTAATGGAACGGGTCGGCCTGGACCCGGAATACCGCAAACGCTATCCGCACCAGTTCTCGGGCGGCCAGCGTCAGCGCATCGGCATCGCCCGCGCGCTGGCGGTGAAGCCGGAGTTCCTGGTCTGTGACGAAGCCATCGCGGCCTTGGACGTTTCGATCCAGGCCCAGGTCATCAACCTGTTCATGGACCTGCGCGAAGATCTGGATCTGACCTATCTGTTCATCAGCCATGATCTTTCGGTGGTCGAACATATCTCCGACCGGGTGGTGATCATGTATCTGGGCCGGATCGTCGAGATCGCCTCGACCGAGGATATTTTCGACAGCGCCAACCATCCCTATACCCAGGCGTTGTTGAACGAAGTTCCGCGCCTCGATGTGCGCGGTTTCGATTATCAGCCGATCGCCGGGGAAATCCCGTCGCCCCTGGACCCGCCGCCGGGCTGTCATTTCCATCCGCGCTGCCCGCATGCGACGGCGCGCTGTCGCGAAGAACGGCCCCAATTGCGCGAGATCGCACCCGGCCGGGTGTCGGCCTGTCATCTGAACGACGGATGAGCCGTCATGGAGGACCTTGCGGACCTGGAGGTTCCGGGGGTCTTGCGCCTGCGGGCCCCCAAGGCGCCGGCGGTTCCACTGGTTTTCGATTCCCCCATAGCGGCAGCGTCTATCCCGACGGGTACCCTGCGCCCCGATTGCATCCTCGGTTCGTGTGACGGTACGTCCTGCTGCCCTGAATTGACCGAGGTCGTGCGCGCCTACCTCGCGGGCCGGGGATACGATGTTCGGGTCGATTTTTGGTCCAAAGGGGTCGAGATCGTGCGTCTTTCCGGCGATCCGGCGGTCGGCCGCCACGGTCTGCAGGTCGAGATCAGCCGCCGCATCTACATGGACGAAGCCCGCCTTCAAAAGGGCGCCGATTATGCAGCGGCGAAGGACCTTTTCACGGGATTGATCGCGGAATTACGGCAATTCGCGGCCGATTGTCCGCCGGGGCGTGCTGCCTGAACTGCAACCAAGACCAAAGTAAGCGATGAAAATTGCGCGGTGGGTTGTACAATCGGGGAAAAGGCTTGGTGAGGGGAGCATGACGTTGGAACCCGGACAGCGCGGTAAACGCATGGCTTCGGCCCGATGACGGGGCGGACGCGCCATCTTTTGATTGCCCTGATGATCGGGGTGATGTTGGCGGCGATCGTCGTTTTCGCCTCCTACAACGTACGCGAGCGGCAACAAGCTCTCGTCCAGGTCACGACGGCGCAGGCATCGGAACATGCGGCTTATCAGATCGAATTGCTGATCGGCTCGCGTCTTGGCGCCGGAAGGCACCTGCAACAGCTATGGCGCGACGGCGATATCTCCACGGAACTGCATTTCCGCCATCATGCGGCCTCGCTGATGGGCAATTTCCCGGGCATCCGTGCCATTTCATGGCTCGATGCCGCCGGATACGTCACTTGGGTGGAACCGGCCCTCGGCAACGAGCGCATGGTCGGGCGCAGCCTGCGCGACAATCCCGGCGCCCTGGCGACCTATGACCATGTTGCGGAACATGGGGCTGCGGCTTCCAGTCCGCCTTTCGATTTGCCGGAAGGCGGCACGGGCTTCATCAGTCTCTATCCGTTGGATCAGGACGGCCGGCGGGTCGGCTATATCAATGTCGCCTTTGCCACGGCGCCGATCATCGACCGCGCATTGGGCGAGATGATCCCCCGGCGCTACCGGATCGAAGTCCTTCATGATTCGCGTCTGGTTCACGCGACGGGCCGCCCGGCCGCCGTCGACGGGTTCGCCGCTCCGACCGATTTCCTGATCCTCGGGCGAACCTGGACGGTCACCCTTTGGCCATCGCGGACGACACTGGTGGCACAAGTCGGCGTCGCCCATGTGGTGGTCCTGGCGCTTGGCCTGCCGGCGGCGGTCATCGTCGCCGTGCTGTTGGCCATGTTCCTGTCCCGGCATGCGGCGCTGCGCGACAGCGAAGCAATGTCGGCCGCCTTGATCGACAACGTTCCGTCGTCCCTGAACATCAAGGGGTTGGACAAACGCTATCTGCGGGTCAACCGCAAGTTCTGCGAATGGGCGAACAAGAAACCCGAAGAGGTGATCGGCCGGACGGAGGCCGAGGTCCATGGCGAGCGGCAGGGCACCACCGAGGCCATCGACGACCAGGAGAATGCCGTCCTGGCCCGAGGGGCGCCGGTCCTGCAGGAACGCGACGGCCCTTTTTGCGACGGCATCCACCGCCATGTTCTGGTCGCCAAGTTTCCGATCACGGACGGCACCGGAAAGGTGACGGCCCTGGGCACGGCGGTCACCGATATATCGAAACAGAAAGAGGCGGAGGATGTCCTTCGCCGGTCGCACGACGAGTTGGAAAAACGCGTTGCCGACCGGACCCGCGAACTCAGAAGCGAAATCCGCGTGCGCGAGATCGCCGAAACCTCTTGGCGGGAAAGCGAGGAACGCCTGCGCGACATCGCCGAGGCGGCGTCCGACTGGTTCTGGGAAATGGATCAGGATTTCCGGTTCACCTATATCTCCAATCGGCTGTTCGAGATTTCCGGGCTGGACCGGTCGGCCTTGATCGGCAAGACCCGCTGGGAAGTCGCCGGAGAACCCGCCGACGAGGCCGAGCGCGAACGCATGATCCGTCACCGCGCCGACCTGGAGGCCCATCGGCCGTTCCGCAACTTCGAATACACGCTGAAGGGCCGCGACGGTCAGGAGATTCCCGTGCGCCTGAGCGGCCGGCCCATGTTGGAAGCCTCCGGCGCGTTTTCCGGTTACCGCGGCGCGGGCACGGATATTACTCATACCCGCACCGTCGAACGGGACCTGATGCGGGCCAAGGAGGACCTGGAACGCCGTGTCGATGAGCGCACCAAGGAACTTCGCCAGGAGGTCGCCGAACGCCGCCGGGCCCAGGAATTGGCCGATCAGGCAAGCCGCGCCAAGACCGATTTCCTGGCCAACGTCAGCCACGAATTCCGCACGCCCCTGAACGGCATCATCGGCTTTTCGGAAATTCTCTCCGGCGAGATTTTCGGGCCGCTCGGGTCCGACCGGTACAGGGAATATGCCGACGACATCATCCGCTCGGGCCGCCACCTGCTGTCCTTGATCAACGACGTCCTGGACGTCTCGCGCATCGAGGCCGGGGCCATGGCCCTGCATGAAGAGCCGGTCGATTTGGCGCAATCGGTGGTGGAATGCGTCTCCATGGTGGAACAGCGGGCGGAGGCGAAGGAACTGGACCTGACGACGGATGTTCAGGAAGGCCTGCCGCTGATCCGCGCCGATCTGACGCGGATGCGCCAGATCATTTTGAATCTGGTGACCAACGCGGTGAAATTCACGGAGCAGGGAGGGCGCGTGCGGGTCGAGGTCTCGATGGACGACGCCGGCGGGCACCGGTTCCGCATATCGGATACCGGCATCGGCATCGACGCCAAGGACATCCCCAAGATCCTCAAACCCTTCGGTCAGGCGCATCGCGCCTTCACCCGGGCGCACGAAGGCTTCGGCCTGGGCCTGTCGCTGGTCCATTCCCTGACCGAAGAGCACGGCGGCACCTTGGACATCGACAGCGCGCTCGGCGAGGGCACGGTCGTCACCGTGACGTTCCCGCCCGACAGGGTGATCGCCGGTACCGAAGCCGCACAATAGGCCGCGCAATAAACCGCGCGAGGGCTGCTCAGGAGCGAGGCCCGGTGTCGCCGGGCATGGCCGGGCCCGGCCTTACATGTAGTGGTGGATGATCTTCTCGCCGAAGAACCGGGTGCCTTCCATGGGCGGCATCGGCTGGAACACGATGTGATTGACCCCGGCGTCGATCCATTCGTCGATGCGGTCGCGGACCTGGGCGACGTCGCCGATCAGATTGGATTGCATGACGTCGTCGACGGTCGGCGGGATGGGGAATCGGTGTTTGCGTTCCTCGGCGTACATCTCGGCCCATTTGCGGGTTTCCTCGGGCCCTTTGTCGGCCAGGCCGACGGTCGAAATCGCAACCTCGAACGGCCGGTCCATCTCGGCCTTCATGCCCTCGACCAGGGTTTTTACCTGGGCCGGCGGCTTGGAATACATGAACCAGACGTCGCCGTGTTTTTTCATCAGCTCCTGGGTCGGCGGCGAATCCCCGGCGATCCAGATCGGCGGATACGGTTTCTGTTCCGGCTTGGGATAACAGAAGGCGTCCTTCAGCTGATAGAACCGGCCGTCATAGGAAAAGCCGTTTTCGTCCTCGCATTCGATCAGGCCGCGGTAGATGTCCAACCCTTCGTCCAGCCTTGCGATGCGCTCCAGCCCGTCGTCGGACCATTCCTTGAAATCGTAGGCCTTGGCCTCGGCCGCGAACCAGCCCGATCCGGGCGCCAGGATCACCCGGCCGCCGGTGATATGGTCCATGGTGCAGGCGATCTTGGTCGTCAGGCCGGGATGGCGGAACGTGTTGTTGATGGAATGGCCGCCCAGGCGCACGCGGTTGGTCTTGGCGCCGATGGCGGTCATGGTCGTCCAGTATTCCAGGATCGGCTTCGACCGGTCGAGGTGCGCGTTCTCGACATGGTCCGGGATCCAGACGGACGAGAATCCCAAGTCCTCGGCCACCCGGGCCATTTCCAGGGCGTATTCAAATCCCGAAGACGTCGCCCCCATCTCGCCTTGCACGGTCAGGCGGATGCCGAATTCCATTTTGTTGGTCATTGAAGTCCTCCCAAACGGGCCGCCGCGTGACCGCGACCCCATCGCCGGCCCTGTCATCAGGCCCGTATCGGCGGCCTCTGCCGCCCCATTGATGTCGACGATAGGAGTGCTGTTCAGACAGGGTCAAGCACGGCCCCGGAGCGATCCTGCAGGATGGCGATAATTATGACGAGATTCGTTCTGGATCGCGGTTTTCGGGACAAGTTTGAAATAATTATCGGCCTGACGTTGGCCGTCTGTCGGGAGGAATCGAACCGTCCCGCGCCGTCGCGCGGGCAAACAAAAACCCGTCGGTTCGGCGACGGGTTCGGTATTTCCCTTGGAGGGAAAGAATGGTGGAGCCGGACGGAATCGAACCGACGACCTCTACAATGCCATTGTAGCGCTCTCCCAACTGAGCTACGGCCCCATTTTCACCACAACTTCCTCAGTTGCCTTGACGATGAAGTCTTACAAGAAGATGAGCATCAAAAGCAAAGAAAAGTTATGCCTTACGTGTCATCTTTCTTGTCGTCCCCAGCGGTATCGACCACGCCCACTAGCTCGTCGCCGCCGCCAAGATCGCTGGCATCTTCTAACACGGAGTCATCATTGGTGTCGTCATCCTCTAATTCTGCGCTATCAGTGTCCTTCTTTTTGTCATCCAAATTAGGCTTGGAATCTGTAGGTGCCGACTTTGATCGCTTGAGGCGCGTCAATTGTTCAGGCTCAAAACTCGACCCACATTTTGGACAAGTGATCGGTACATTATTCAGATCATAAAATGCTGCCCCGCAGCTGGGACAAAAGCGTTTAATTCCCCATTCAGGTTTCGCCACGTCACGCTCCATTCTTCTTATAAAAAAAAGTAGGGGCCACTTGCCATGATCAGAGCTTGGGGGCAAGGGCAAATTTCACAGATAAAATTCCCCAAAAACTATCGAGGTTAGCCTATTCCATGCTAGAGACTGAATTCAAGAAGCTTTTTATCTTTCTTAAACTATAACATACCAACCATGAATTCTCTGATTTCTAAACCAGTAGACACTCTTAGCGGCATCTCCATAATGCCTGGAGACAAATCAATATCTCATCGTGCTGTTCTGTTTAGCGCGCTTGCTGCAGGCAAAAGCGAGATCTATAGCCTTCTTGAGGGAGACGATGTAAAGCGCACCGCATGTGCGATTGCAGACTTAGGCTGCCACGTTGAGCCACAAAGTGGTGGCCAATGGATGGTTTCTGGCTGCGGTATCGGCGGTTTGAGCCCTTCCAATAAGGTGCTCAATATGGGCAATTCAGGAACCGCTGCACGTCTATTATTAGGTGTCCTTGCAGGCTATAATTTCACGACTTTTCTCACGGGCGATAAATCACTTTGCAAACGGCCTATGGATAGGATCACCGTCCCGCTATCCAAGATGGGAGCAACTTTCAGAACATCAGAGGGACGCCTTCCGATAGCAATTACCGGCGCTGAAAGACTTTTGCCCTTGGAATATCATCTTCCTATGGCATCAGCNCAGGTTAAATCGGCTATCTTACTCGCAGGCTTACACGCCCCCGGTGAAACAACAGTGATAGAACCGGAACCAACACGGGANCACACGGAGCGAATGCTTTGTCATTTTGGCGGTACGGTCTCCGTCAANCCCCATAAAACTGGGGGGAATNNAATTACAATNAAGGGCCAACCAGAGCTTGTGCCAGCAAAAATATCTGTCCCGGGAGATTTCAGCTCAGCAGCTTTTCCAATAGTAGGAGCGCTCATATTGCCAGGCTCGAAAGTAAAACTGCCAAGAATCGGGGTTAACCAAGGCCGCATNGGCCTGTTGACCACGCTAAACGAAATGGGTGCGAGGATAGATTCCTCAAATAACCATGAAAACGGGNCTGAGCCAATCGCTGACTTAACCATTCGACATAGTGAACTACACGGAGTTGATGTGCCAGCTGAAAGNGCTCCTTCTATGATCGATGAATTTCCNATACTTGCGATCGCTGCTGCTTGCGCCGAAGGGCCAACNACGATGCATGGGTTGAAGGAGCTNCGCGTTAAGGAAAGTGACCGTCTGACGGCAATAATTGATGGCCTAGTGGCNNCAGGCATTCAAGCAACAACAACAAAAGATACACTTACCATCCAAGGCGTCAATGGACGGCCTCAAGGGGGAAATAGAAATGCCATAAAAACTCATTTTGATCACCGTATCGCGATGAGCTTTTTAATATTAGGCATGTGNTCACAAAAACCAATCNTGATCGATGATGGTCGCTCNATAAATACTAGTTTTCCAAATTTCGTCGAACTGATTAACCAAATAGGCGGAAATATTTCCGATTTNGAAAACCAATGATTATAGCAATAGATGGCCCTGCGGGCTCAGGTAAGGGCACGCTAGCGCGAGGTTTAGCTGATGCTCTCAATTACGCACATCTCGANACCGGGAAGCTATATCGATGCGTTGGNTTAGCAGTTTTATCTANTGGTAAGGACCCNGAAGATGNAGAGGCTGCACTACANGAAGCCAAAANNATAGACCTNCAAGATATTGATAATATTNATATTATGGGCGATGTGGCNGCNGTAGCAGCTTCCAAAGTTGCTCGTTTTCAAAAAGTNCGTGATGAACTTCTTAAACTCCAAAAAGACTTCGCAAACAGTCCTCCNGGAGGCTGCCAAGGTGCANTAATTGATGGCAGAGATATTGGAACTGTNGTTTGCGCTAATGCAGATTTCAAATTTTTCATCACGGCGTCAGCTGAAGTNCGGGCGGAGCGTCGTCATAAGGAGTTGCTTGCACGCGGCGAGCCCAGTATATATGCGCGCGTNCTGGATGATATGTTGGCACGAGACGAAAGCGANAAAACGCGATCGATTGCGCCACTTAGACCTGCCAGCGACGCCAGAGTGATTGATACATCAGAGCTNGATGCCAATACAGTATTGGCGACNGCACTGGGAACAATTAAAGCGGGTGGATAGATTATCACCCNGAATGGNGATCTTGGTTGGCAGTTAAGGGGTATCTTCCGTTAACTGGCAACGCTAAAAATATNTTANTAAGCGTCGGTCAAATAACCCGGCATTGANTCATCAAAAAAAGCCAGAGAGGATTATCGGATATCATGCCTGCAGTCGCAGCCGAAAAAGAAAGTTTCGAAGCCCTTTTAAATGAATCCCTAGGTGCATCAGACGGCCTAGAGGGGAGTGTNATCAAAGGGCTAGTAATAGCACTAGAAAATGACTTCGTCGTCGTAGATGCTGGTCTGAAGTCNGAGGGACGCGTCCCACTNAAGGAATTTAGCGCGCCAGGCCAACNNGTGGAAATCACGATTGGTGACACCGTTGAGGTTTACCTCGANCGCATGGAAAATAAAAACGGCGAAGCGGTTCTTTCCCGTGAAAAGGCCCGCCGNGAGGANGCATGGAGTGAATTAGAGAAAGCCTTCGAACGAAACGAGCGTGTTGACGGTGTTATATTCGGCCGAGTTAAAGGTGGATTTACAGTCGACCTGCAGGGTGCGGTTGCATTTTTACCNGGCAGTCAGGTTGATATCCGTCCCGTTCGGGANGTTGCTNNCTTGATGGGCAANGCACAACCGTTTCAAATTCTTAAAATGGACCGTAGTCGCGGTAANATCGTGGTCTCACGCAGGGCNGTCCTAGAAGAAAGTCGAGCGGAGCAACGCAGCGAACTAATTGAAAACCTGGAAGAAGGGCAAAATCTAAAGGGTGTAGTAAAAAACATTACCGATTACGGTGCATTTATCGATCTCGGTGGTGTTGACGGATTACTGCATGTCACTGACATTGCATGGCGACGGATAAATCATCCCTCTGAGGCNTTAAATGTGGGTGAAACGATTGATGTGCANGTAATTCGTTTCAANACAGAAACGCAGCGTATTAGCCTTGGCATGAAGCAACTTGAAGCTGACCCCTGGGATGGCGTTGANGCAAAATACCCACTCGAGGCTCTTTTCACCGGTCGGGTAACGAATATCACTGACTACGGTGCCTTCGTTGAACTTGAACCTGGAATTGAAGGACTTGTACATGTATCGGAGATGAGTTGGACTAAAAAGAATATACANCCTGGGAAAATTGTCTCAACCAGCCAAGAGGTCGAGGTTATGGTCCTGGATGTTGATCCTAATAAACGTCGNATAAGCTTGGGNTTAAAACAATGCAGTGANAATCCTTGGGCAAGTTTTGCAACAAAAAATCCNACAGGAACCATNATTGAGGGCGAGATAAAAAATATNACTGAATTTGGTTTNTTTGTGGGCCTTCCGGGTGAGATTGATGGAATGGTNCACCTTTCCGATATTGATTGGGAAAAGGCTGGCGAGGCTGCAATAGCCGNCTTNCAGAAGGGTGACCAAATAAAAGCAAAGGTACTTGATATTGACACCGAAAAAGAGCGCATAAGTCTGGGAATAAAGCAGCTAAACGAAGATCCTTTTGCTGCAGGANTTTCAGANCTCAAACGCGGCACNATCGTGACCTGCACAATCANCAAGGTCCAAGATAATGGCGTTGAAGTCCGAGTNAATGACGGGATTACGGGTTTCATTCGNAGAGCCGACTTATCTCGAGATCGCGGNGAACAGCGGCCTGATCGTTTNGCCGAAGGTGAGAAAATTGATGCCAAGATCACTAATATCGAGAAAGCCAGTCGCAAAGTAACCTTGTCTATTAAGGCCAAAGAGGTCGAAGAAGAAAAAGAGGCCATGGCTGAATACGGCAGCTCTGATGCCGGCGCCTCACTTGGTGATATCCTTGGAGCAGCATTGAAATCGAAAGAAGAGGCGTCCGTAGAANCGGAAACTTCCGTTGAACAAAACAGTGCTGATGATANAAACTCAGATGACGAAGACAANCNAGANGAAGGATCTCANTCGCCTGAAATANAGGAAAAGAGTTAACAACCNTNANAAATANCAATTTTNATTAAAGGAGNANCCCAAGCAANANGGCTTATTACGNGTTAAGTNTTCGNAGGATGCGTTGCTGCGCAAGGCTTGACGCAGTGTAAACGGTCTGGCACGGTTAANNCAATTNGNAGTTCTTTTAAGGCATAATTTTTGCCCAGGTGATGACNCAAGTNCGTGCTTGTGTTGGGGGGNTTTGGTAAATGACGANATCGCAACTAATTCAGAGNATGGCAGANCTTAACCCGCATCTCTACCAGCGTGATGTAGAGCGAATAGTGTCAACAATCTTTGATGAGATATCGGANGCCCTAGCACNAGGTAACAGGGTCGAGTTGCGTGGTTTCGGAGCATTTTCCGTAAAACATCGTGANGCACGCCANGGNCGNAATCCTCGCACAGGTGAGTCGGTGCAGGTTGAGAAAAAAGCAGTACCTTTTTTCAAAACCGGNAAGAAACTGCGTGAGATGTTAAACCAATAACACAGATGGGTTTTTAATCGTGAGGTTGCCGTGAGGGCAGGCAATGCAGATTTTAAAGTGGTTCGTTGGATCGTGCTTCATGGTTGTTTGCGTGGTTTTCGCAATTTCTAACCGTGGTGAAATCGTTTTACAGTTTTGGCCGTTTCAACAATCCTTGTCTACCCAAGTTGGGATTATAATTTTGTTGCCAACCTTCGCAGCTTTTTTATTAGGCTGCGTTTGGATGTCCGTTGGTAAAGCTGTCCTTTGGCGACGTGCTCGAAATGCAGAGAAACGGGTCGAACGCCTTCAGGCCGCACTGGAAGAAATGGAGGCGCCTTTGATTAAGGACAGCACAGAAATTGTGCACGCGGCCCCGGAAGATGGAACAGCGCCCAAATCTAACCTTGCTACATTACCACCCCGCTAAAATGCCCCAGCAATTCAGCAAAGCAGCTACTCGCTTCGTAAGTTGGTATTTCGACCGTACTCTGCCTATTTGGAGCAAACGGATAATCGACACAGCCGGCGGTGGGTTTCATGAAGCACTAAATAGTAGCCTTACTGGAACTAGCATCAATGGTAAACGCATCATGGTGCAAGCACGCCTATGCTTCACATTTGCTCATGCCAGCTGTCTAGGGAGAGGTGCAAAGTATCTACCTCTAGCGGAAAAAGGCCTCGAGTTCTTGATGTCAAACGCACAGAACCCGGAAGGTGGATGGCGACACAGGCTCGCGCCCGATGGGGCACCATTTATCAATCACCAAGAATTATACGATCAAGCCTTTATAATCTTTGCTGCCGCCTGGCTTCATCGGGCGGGAATAAGAGAGGCCCGAGAAGTGGCAATGTCAACGCAGAACTTTCTCGATGCTGAGATGTCTCACCCGGAAGGAGGTTTTGTTGAAGCACTCAAAAGTAACCCTGGACCGAGAAGGCAAAACCCACATATGCATCTTCTTGAAGCATATTTAGCCTGGTCGCAATTTTCTGACGAGAGAATTTGGCGTGATAAAGCGGCTGAAATGATTGACTTATTTGAGCGCGCTTTCATTGTTGACGGAACTCTACGAGAATATTTTACCGATGATTGGCGCCCTGTCCCAGGCGACCTTGGATACATTACCGAACCAGGGCACCACTTTGAGTGGATTTGGCTGCTACACCAATTTGCAAAAATTGATGGCAATTTATCTCCAAGAGCCGCCGAACTTTTTGATTTTGTAAATTGCTTTGGGATCGACCCTTCAACGGGTGGAATTTTTGATGAAGTTGCTGCCAACGGCGCCCTTTTAATCACAAAGCGCAGGCTGTGGCCGCAAACCGAAGCAATCAAAGCCTACCATGCCTGCTACGTTGCAGGCAGCCAAAACACGAGTTCAAGATTAGACGCTATTTTGGAAAGTATTTGGCTGCAGCATCTTAAAGGCGGAATGGTTGGTGGTTGGCGAGAACACCTTGGACAAAGCGGAGAAACAATCCGATCCGATAACCCGGGGTCGAGCCTTTACCATCTTGCTATGGCTGCGGCAGAACTCTCTCCTTGAAGTATTTTATCCTCTTGACTGATATGTTCCTGAAATAAGAGTATTTAACATCGGAGTCCATAACAACTGAGCCGTGATATGCTAAACCCAATATTCGTTGCGATCGACACGCCAGACTTGGAAGCCGCTCGCGAACTGGCAACCAATCTAAGCGGGCACATCGGAGGAATAAAGGTTGGCCTAGAATTCTTCTGTGCAAACGGTGTAGCTGGCGTGTTGGAGTTAACCCAGCTAGGAATGCCAATATTCCTTGATTTGAAGTTTCATGACATCCCCAATACTGTAGCAGGCGCGTTGCGCGGCGCGATGAGAGCGCATCCGTCAATTTTAAATATACATGCCACGGGCGGAGAGGACATGATGAAAACAGCTGTTGCGACAGTGGAGGAGTGTGCTGTCAAAATGAGTTGCAGAAAACCCTTATTGATCGCGGTCACGATGCTTACCAGTCTCGATAGTAAAGACCTTTACATTTTGGGTTCATCTGATGCACCACAAAAACACGTCACCCGTCTTGCAAAGCTCTCTCAGGACTGCGGGCTTGATGGTGTGGTATGCTCAGCTCTGGAAATAAATGCCGTCCGTGAAGTTTGTGGAAATTCGTTTAAACTCATAGTGCCTGGGATTCGCCTCGAAGGTAATGATATGGGAGACCAAAAACGAACATTGACACCCAAACAGGCTATAGAAAACGGTGCTGATTACATAGTAATAGGACGCCCAATTACTTCCGCTGCAGACCCTATTGCTGCTGTACAAGCCATAAATTCGACTTTATCGATATGACTACTGCAAAAATCTGTGGTCTTAATGATGCCGTATCCATGTCTGCAGCTCTAGATGGTGGAGCTAGTCATGTTGGCTTGGTTTTTTATGAAAAGAGCCCCCGCGCAGTCAAAGCGGGTGATGCCGCTGCGCTTTGCATGCTAGCGCGTAATCGGGCCATACGTGTAGGTTTATTTGTTAATCCTACTGATGATTATCTCGATGTGATTCTAAATGATGTAGAGCTTGACCTTATTCAACTTCACGGGTCAGAAACGCCGGATAGGGTTGCAAAAATAGCATCTAGAACCGAAAAGTCTGTGATGAAGGTCATTCCTGTCGCTGAAAGAAAGGATGTCAAAAATGCAGAGTCTTATTTCGAGGTCGCCGATTGGTTACTTTTTGATGCGAAGCCACCTGACACGCTGGAGAGCGCCTTGCCTGGGGGAAATGCAATAACATTTGACTGGAAGTTATTAAGCGGAAAAATATGGCCTCTCCCATGGATGCTTGCCGGTGGATTGTCGGCAAACAATGTTGCCGATGCAATCAGGATAACTCGCGCTCCCGTTGTAGATACATCATCAGGTGCCGAGGACCATCCCGGTTTGAAAAATCCTCATAAAATTCGAAGTTTCTTAAAAGAAGTAGAAAATTGCAAATAGTTCTAAACACCACTGGTAAAAGTGGACTTCGCACCCAGGNTGCTGTATTAGCCGGGTT
Source organism: Rhodospirillaceae bacterium (assembly GCA_002718015.1). Classification (GTDB taxonomy): domain Bacteria; phylum Pseudomonadota; class Alphaproteobacteria; order UBA8366; family UBA8366; genus UBA8366. The sequence continues at coordinate 28,692 of PBCW01000069.1, read as the reverse complement.
CGCGGATACCCGGTTCNGAACCGAAGTCAGTGAGATTGGATTACAATGGCAGAAANTAATAGTCTACGAGTCGGCCCCGATGAGANGGGCCATTTTGGTATTTTTGGTGGAAGGTACGTNGCTGAGACGTTGATGCCTTTAATATTAGCTGTTGAATCGGCATATAATCAAGCAAAAGAAGACCCCACTTTTCAGTCCGAATTAAACGATCTACAATGCCATTATGCNGGACGGCCNAGCCCTCTTTACCATGCACAGCGGCTGACCGAGCACTTTGGTGGAGCAAAGATTTATTTTAAACGTGACGAGCTCAATCATACCGGGTCTCACAAGATAAATAATTGCCTAGGGCAAATACTGTTAGCCAAAAAGATGGGGAANAAGCGTATAATCGCTGAGACCGGTGCCGGACAACATGGTGTNGCTGTAGCCACAGTAGCTGCTCTCTTTGATCTTCCTTGCGTTATTTACATGGGANCCACTGACGTGGAGCGTCAGCNACCCAATGTATTCCGAATGAAGTTNTTGGGAGCAGAGATCATACCAGTGGATAGNGGNAGCAAAACACTTAAAGACGCCATGAATGATGCTCTTCGTGATTGGGTCTCCAACGTGGATGACACNTTTTATATCATTGGAACTGTGGCAGGACCCCACCCATACCCCACTATGGTCCGTGATTTTCAGTCAATTATNGGCAATGAAACACGTGAGCAAATGCTTGCAGCCGAGGATAAATTGCCCGACACACTTGTAGCATGCATAGGTGGTGGNTCGAATTCTATTGGACTTTTCCACCCATTCCTCGACGAACCTTCAGTAGCAATGCACGGAGTTGAGGCTGCAGGGAAAGGAATCGAGACCGGAGCACATGCCGCCTCACTAAGTGGCGGGCGNCCGGGGGTCCTNCATGGAAACCGCACTTATCTTCTGCAGGATGNCGATGGNCAAATTGCTGATGCTCACTCCATATCCGCNGGTCTAGATTATCCGGGAATCGGGCCAGAACATGCCTGGCTNAAAGATATTAAAAGAATAGATTATTTTTCCGCAACCGATNAAGAAGCACTTGAGGCTTTTAAGCTTTGTGCGGAACTCGAAGGTATTATCCCTGCACTCGAACCAGCNCATGCACTAGCNCATACTGGAAAAATCGCACGTAAACTTTCNAAAGACCACATAATCTGCATGAATATGTGCGGTCGGGGCGATAAGGACATATTTACAGTAGCCAAACTATTAGGCGTTGATCTATGACGGGNCGCATAGAAAANNGCTTNCAGGCCTTAAAGNGAGACGGGCGCCCGGGCCTTGTAACTTTCGTCACTGCTGGTGATCCTGATGTTGAAACCTCACTCNATATAATACAAAAATTGCCTGCTGCAGGGTCCGATATNATTGAAATTGGCATGCCATTCTCAGACCCTATGGCGGATGGTCCTGCAATACAGGCTTCTTCACAACGCGCNCTTGCATCGGGGATGACTTTGGAAGCTACTTTAGGTCTTGTCNAAAGCTTCCGGGCNGGAGACAGCGAAACGCCCGTTGTCTTGATGGGCTATTACAATCCTATTTACTCCTTCGGGGTGGNGAGGTTTCTCGAGGAAATAAAGAAAGCGGNTGTTGATGGCATNATAATCGTTGACCTTCCACCAGAGGAGGACNNNGAACTCTGCATTCCTGCNCGAAAATCTGGGTTAGACTGGATTAGACTCGCNACNCCTACCACTGATGATNAAAGATTGCCAGCGGTGCTCTCAAATGCAAGTGGGTTTATTTACTACGTCGCNATAATGGGTATAACTGGCACAAAATCAGCCAACCAAGAAGAGGTNCGAGCAGGTGTCGCTCGANTTCGCAACCATACCGATCTGCCTATNAGCGTTGGTTTTGGAATCAAAAACCCGNAAAGTGCTCGGGCCATCGGAGATGTTGCAGATGCTGTTGTGGTAGGTTCAGCTNTTGTTGATATTATTTCTGCCAACCTCAGCAAAGAGGGCAAACCAATGCCAAAGTTAGTGGAATACGTGCTCGAATTTGTGGAAAAACTNTCTCGCGGTATACGACAGAAATGAATTGGCTCACAAATTTCGTTCGCCCGAAACTCAAGCAACTTGTCAAGCGAGATGTGCCAGATAATTTTTGGCGNAAATGTCCTANTTGCGAGNACATGATTTTTCATCGTGACCTGGAGGCCAATCTTTCGGTNTGCCAAAANTGTGGTCACCATTTGCGCCTTAATGCTAAGNAGCGTCTGAAAATGCTTTTCGATGATGGCAAATACCGCCGGGTCGAGNTGCCAAATGTTCCGCTCGATCCCCTAAAGTTTCGTGACCAAAAACGCTACACNGANCGATTGAAGGAGGCTCGTAACAAGACGGCAGAAGAGGATGCTTTGATTGTAGCTCGAGGTGAGATGAATGGCCTTCCGGTCGTAACAGCGGTTCTTAACTTTGATTTCATGGGGGGTTCTATGGGGGCCGCTGTCGGCACCGGGCTCATAACAGCGGCACGATTAGCANTGGCTGAAAAAACACCGCTGATTGCAGTAACCGCTTCCGGTGGTGCTCGNATGCAAGAGGGCGCGATTTCGTTGATGCAAATGCCTCGTACTGTTATTGCAGTTAGAGAAGTGAAGGAAGCAAGGCTCCCCTATATTGTTGTTTTAGCTGATCCAACAACCGGCGGCGTGACGGCAAGTTTCGCTATGCTTGGAGATATCCATATTGCTGAAAAGGGTGCTTTGATCGGTTTTGCNGGNNCACGTGTAATCGAACAAACCGTTCGTGANACTTTGCCCGATGGTTTTCANCGNGCTGAATACCTCCTTCAACACGGCATGGTCGANATTGTTGCCGACCGCAGNGATCTTCGCGACACACTAATCCGGGTNATATCTTTGCTAATGCANCCTAATCGATTAGATCNTGGAGTGTCTGCCTCTAATACANTTCGTTCTATTTAGCTNGACAAAAAANATGACNNTGGANNAAGAAATAAATAATGTCCTTNGCCGGCTTCAAGAGCTCCACCCCAAACANATAGACCTTTCNCTTAGTCGAATACNAAACCTTTTAGCACGCCTNGGGTCTCCGCAGAACACNTTACCCCCAGTAATCCATATTGCTGGTACTAATGGGAAAGGTTCAACTATTGCTTTTNTGAGAGCTATTTTTNAGGCAGCTGGACTGCGCGNACATGTATANACATCACCNCACTTGGTAGATTTTATGGAGCGAATNGTCCTAGCTGGTGAAGTTATCAGCGAGGATAACCTAAATCAGGTTCTTGCTGATTGCGANCGAGCGAATGACGGGGAAGCTATTACATTCTTCGAAATCACCACTGCCGCAGCTTTTCTTGCTTTTGCAAGTGTTCCCGCCGATATTGTTATTCTTGAGACNGGACTTGGCGGAAGGCTTGACGCGACCAACATTATCGAGAAGCCAGCTTTGACCGCAATTACGCCCATCAGCATGGATCACATGCATTTCCTTGGCAATAGCTTGAGCAAGATCNCTGCCGAGAAAGCNGCNATACAGAAACATGGTGTCCCTTCGGTGGTAGCATCGCAACAAAAANTTGCTCAGGAAGTTTTAGNAGCCCACGCCCGCGAAGTTGGAACAGATATCTTCCTTTACGGGCGTGATTGGCAAGTCGCAACNGATACCGGTGACTTTATATANNGNTCNTCAANGAGGANCCTAACNTTGCCCAAACCGTCGTTATACGGTGCNCACCAAGTAATTAACGCAGGCTGCGCGATAGCATGCTTAGAAAAATTAGGCNCGACTCATATAACCGAGAAAGCCATGCGGAATGGCCTCAAAAATACTATATGGCCAGGTCGGTTAGAACGATTGAGGGAGGGGCGTTTAGTGGCCAGTTTACCTAACGATTGGGAAATCTGGCTTGATGGAGGACACAACGCAGGCGCTGGCGAGGCACTCGGGCAAACCGTATCAGATTGGAACGAAAAGCCNACGCACCTTGTCGTTGGCATGTTAGAGACAAAACAGATCCATGATTTCCTTGCACCTCTCGCTCCTCAGACTAANAGTATGCATATGATCGAGATTCCNGACGAACCAAAAACTGCAAAAGCATCTTCTCTAGCATCTGCAGCGNATGCACTTGGGATTCGCACCGCAATATCAGAAAACGTCCACGCTGCNATATCAGATATAATTGCTAAGGAGAAAATGGCATCCAGAATATTGNTATGCGGGTCTCTANATCTATTNGGTCACGTCTACAAACTTAATATTTAAGAANACATATTTGAGAAANTGCGCTGACAATNATTNCAAACTCACACAGATTCCTTTATCCACTGTACAATTTGGCCTTTTNGCAANGCTCCTACTTTTGTTGAGGCAACTTCACCATTCTTAAAAATNATAAGTGTTGGAATTCCTNTTACTCCNANATCCGAGGGTGTTACAGGATTATCGTCTATATTAATCTTAAAGATGGTGATCTCNTCANCCATTTCTGTTGCAACTTCCTCCAAAATCGGAGTAATCNTTTTGCAAGGACCACACCATTCTGCCCAAAAATCTACTAAAACCGGNCCGGCTGCCTTCAGAACATTNGTCTCAAATTCNTCGTCGTTTACNGCTGCGATGTCAGCCATAGAACTTACCTTTCAAAATAANGGCCTTGANAGATNTAACTTAAGGACCAGAAATNAAGGAATCAAGCTGTTCGTCATTAAGCCACATAAGACATGGNCTTTCGGTCCATAAAAGAGCACACTTAANNGACCGGCCTGCCCAGANAGCTTGCAACAGTGCTCGGTANGCTGCCATTTGTCGCATGTAAGCTACAGGNACGTTCTCCGCAGCCTTGGGNGGCATTCTAAGNGTTTTATAGTCAACNGCNAGCACTTCATTATCCCACACAACAAGGCGATCNATCTGCCCCGAAATTACTTGAGTNCCGGTTTTCATATCCACCGTACCTATCAAGGGNACTTCTGCCTTTGATTGTGAAGTGAATAACTTAGAAAATTGNGGATCCTCAAGAATANCTATTACAGTCCCNCNGATATCTGTCCTTTCGTGCTCATTCAAACCTANACTTTTTCGCGACAGGAAACGCTTAATAGCNATCGGCCGGTCTTTGGGGAGCACGTTTGGCAAAAACTGTAACATCCGGTGAACAAGCGTACCACGCTGAAACCGGTCGCCTGATTCTGGAGTAAGCGGTGAGGTNGCAGGTGGNTCTTCCACTAATNTTGATGGGACTATGGNTTTTTGGGGCANAGCTTCTTTAGGAGCTTCCCGCCCAATCCAAGATGGTAATTCCATTAGTTNATCGTNTCCGATNNCGGTATNAGTAATCTTCACATCACAGCGCTGTTCTGTTTGAAGACGAAGCCCTTNTCCNTGCCATCCATCTANAGCTTCGGCCCTGAAATCAAANTCTACAGCTTCAGCAAGGTCTGAAAGACCATCACGTATAAGCGAATACCAACAATCNTCGGCCAACTTATTGCCGGTGCTATTGTAACCACAAANATACAGCCTATCTTCAGCTCTGGTCATTGCNACATAGAGCAGCCGTCTCTGCTCACGATCTCTTGCNTCACGCCATNCATTTCTAAGNTTGCGACTTTGCAAGGGCTCGAGTGATCTTTCCGGTGACCATAAAGGTAATGATCCGCACCACAGAATATCATCAGTCTTTTGGGGTTTTGAAATGGTGTCTGGCAAAATNACAATCGGNGCCTGNAGACCTTTTGCNCCATGTGCTGTCATAACGCGAACNTCATCTACATTTCCTTGCTCCAAATCTCGCTTGGTCTCTACCTNTCCTGNGTCCATCCAATGTAGAAACCCCTCCAACGAAGGAGANTGATCTTGNTCGTAACTTATTGCGTGATTGAGAAATTCATCTATTGGGTCCTCACATTCTGGCCCCAACCGACGAAGCATCGCNTCTCTTCCACTGCCACCTGCTGGCACTTCTGCAGATAACAAAGAGCCAAACAGCTCGTATGGACGCTCCAGATCAGCTCTCGCCAATAGTGAAGTTAGCCAATCGGCAACCATGCGTAGTGNGCCACTCCTACCACCACGTTTCGACAATGATTCCCACAAGCTACTCGAGCCGCGGTTATGAGCAAGGCCATATAGTTCACATTCTTCAATACCAATCAGAGGCGATTTTAAAATCACAGCAAGGTTTAAGTCATCGTCTGGCAACAGAAGAAACCTGCCCAGCGCTATTAGGTCCATCACAGCTAATTGTTCGCCNAGCTGCACACGGTCAACGCCAGCAACAGGCACCTCTCTCGACTTAAGCTCCGCCACAATTTCCTCCATAAACCCACCNCGNGTACGCAGGAGAATCATGAAATCCCCAGCTCGAATAGGGCGACCACGTGACAATAGATTTTNACTCCCAATCAATGTTGAGATCTTAGCCGCTACCGCTNTTGCTAATCTTCGGGATGGGTTATCATCAGAAACTCGTTCTAATGGGGGCGACCATGCAGGAATTGGATCAGTAGGTTCAGGGCCCAACGGTGGCCATAACTCAACAAGTCCTGCGTCACCCCGCCTAAATGCGTCGTGTGTAAGGGATTTTTCTCCCTCAACTACACCCTTCCTGGCAATATCGCGCGAAAACACCNCGTCTACCGCAGCTAATACNGCGTCTACCGAACGAAAAGAAACTGACAGGTCTATGTCTTCCCATGCTCGCTGAGCTTCATGAGCCCGTGTTGCAAAATTATCGCGATATTTCCCGAACTGCTCTGGCTCAGCCCCCTGGAAACCAAAAATTGATTGTTTTACATCACCAACTGCAAATAACGTGCGTATTTCTGTGCTCGCACCTTCTCCTGAAAAAAATTCCTCCACCAGCGCTTCTACTATTTGCCATTGAACAGAATTTGTATCTTGTGCTTCGTCGATTAGGATATGATCAATCCCGCCATCGAGCTTAAAGAGCACCCACGGAGCAATGCCAGCTCGAGTCAAGAGAGAGCGCGCAACATATATTAGGTCGTTATAATCGAGCCTTACCAACCTCCTTTTTAATCGGTCATACTCTTCAAGAAGAGCAGCGCTTATGCGCAGCAGAGAGGCAGTGCATGTGGCTGTTACGACCGCCGCTAGGCGCTCATGCACTATCAATAACCTCTCTCCTTCCGATTGNAGTATTTCTTCAAGTCCAGGATCAGCTTTTTGCNCAGTCTTAGTCAATATTTTTGACCTNACCGTCCCGGTCTTTACCCGAATAAAAATTTCNAGAAAATCATCAAAATTNGCTANTCTCTTTTCATNANTGCCTGAACACCACCTGGATAATCTTTGACCGTTTTTTTTATCAGTCTTCGTTCCCTTTAGAAGTGCCCCAACAGCCCGAATGAGTATTTCGTCATCAACCTGTTCTAAGGCCTCGGCTCGGACAGATTCTACTGTTTCTCCTTTTTTTACCTCAAGAAACTTGTAAATGTTGTCTATAGAATTTTGGACCCCGCCTTTCTCAAGGATACCATGAGCCAGCCTCCCACGATTTTTTATTACCTCTGCCATAAGGTCATCAAATTTCGTCTCTTGCACGTGCTGGGTTAGATGCAGAAGACATTGATTCATAACTACATCACTATTTGCCGCGGCTAAAATATTATCGCGCGCACGCCTACGTAGCTCTACAGCACTTCTCTGTTCCTCCATAATCTCGAAATGGGGTGGTATTCCGGACTCGAACGGAAAGCGCGCTATCAGTGACTGACAAAAACTATGGATGGTTTGGATATTTAATCCCCCGGGTAAATCAAGTACCTGGGCAAAAAGACATTGGGCACGCTTCACCTCCCGAGACGTCGGCACCCTATCGAGAACTTGTTCCAAAATTTCTAGTAGCGTAGGAACGCTCATAGTTGCCCATTCAGCTAAACGCTCATGAACACGATTAGCCATTTCTGCGGCAGCTGCCTTAGTGAAGGTCAAACACAAGATATGCTCAGGTGAAGTGCCCCCAAGCAACAGCGTCAGCACACGGTCGGTCAGGACTTTGGTTTTCCCGCTACCGGCGCTGGCCGTTAACCAAATGCTTTTTTTTGGATTTGCCGCTCGACGCTGCAAAGCGTCTGGTCTGGAATCCTCTTGTTTAGGATTTACATCTATTTTTTAATGCCTCCCGACCACTCAAGTATGCGCTCTAAGTGCTCATAGTCATTATATTGCGGCTTGTGGCTTGAAACTGGAATTGCTTCATAGGCGGTCGCAGGGTCAGAAAATTTTTCAACCAACATCTGAACCCCACCGAGAGCTTCCTCAGTCAGCGTTTCCAAATTATCGAAAGATGTGACCGTTCCTGCCGGATCACCTCCCCCAAGCTTCCAATAATGAAATGCGGCAACCCTCAAACTATCCTGTCCCTTTAATCCTTCAAATCCATCTTTACTAGCGATAAGCGCCTCTAATGACAGTTGGGGAGACAGTCCATTTTGGACCTGTTTTTTTGTCGGAGTACTGCCCGTCTTATAATCAATGATCTCGAGCCTCCCATCAGCAAGCTGGTCTATTCGGTCCGCACGTGCTGTTAATTCAAAGGGGCCATTTCTTGTTTCCAATTTTATTGAGCCTTGTATTTCGGTAAATGATTTTATTACCGAATTTACACGCGCCCTCTCATATTCGACAAACCACCCCGCGATACGGCAAAAGCGCGGCCACCAAAATGCATGCACTGAAGGTCTCATGGGATGTTCACTAAAAACCTCCTCGCCAATTTTTAATAATACCTGGAAATCATTGGGAGGGGCCCTATCCGAGAAGCGGCTTATATACCGGTCAAGAACGGCATGGATTATCATTCCGTTTTGAGAGGCTCCCGGGTCAGCTTCAAGTGGCTCCAACTTCTTCAAATCGATAATATGACGCGCATAGATTCCATAAGGATCACGCATTAAAGTTTCTATCTGTGTAACCGANAGTTTTTTCGGCCTGGCAGAAGTAGGTGGTCTAGGTGCCGGGGGACCTTCAGGCTTTATAAATTTCGGCCTATCGAGCATTGCTTGCCAATGTATCCAGCAGTCTGGCACCATCAGGCCACCGTCATTACCCGCGGCGCAGAGTACAGAATTTAACCTACTTAGCCAACGGGTGGGCACCGTCGGAGTACCATCAACTTTTCTAGATCGGGTTAAAAATACCTCAGGGGCCGCTAACAGTTGGGTAAAATCATGTGCCGAAAGCCCTATGCGTTGTTCAGCGGCTGGCAACCCAAATGAGCGGCGCATTGAACGACTAAGCCACGGATCCGGCTTTACTTCAAGCGGCCAATTTCCCTCATTCAAACCAGCAATAACAATGCAATCTGCTTTTTGCAACCGAGCCTCCAATGGTCCCCAAACATTTAATCTTGGATGCATCCCATAACGCGGTCGTACAATCGTGCGCCTCATTAGAATATTCAGGACTGCGGGATAGTGATTGAGCGAGAGGTCGGAAAATACACTTGCAGACACCCGTAAATCGGAGAAGAAGCGCGCTAATGATTCNCCGCTTTGTCCGGCCCAAAGTCGTTCGGCGCCGGCCTCATCTGTAGTCTGGGCTAGCGCCTCTGCGACTTTAATGTGAGACTCCACCAGCGTACTAAATGGTACTCTTCCATCTCCAAGGGCACTCATAGGACGACATCGAATATCAAATTCATCCAAAATATTAGCCAACAAGCTTTTATTTGAATCATCTAAGGGCTTGCTTTCAGTAGCATCCAGTAATGATCGAATACCTTTAATACCCGGTGCGGGCCGAGTTCCTCTCAAAATCATACGGTCCATCAAACGAATTCCTGACCGGAAGCCGANCACCGTAAAACCGGCAGCAGCTAGTGGATGTTTTCCAAGACCAAGTAGTGCTACTGGCCCAAACTTGTCTGCTACCATTTCAGCTACCAAGCGCATGTATATTGCTGGAAAAGTATCGGCTAAGGGAACACCAGCAGAATCATCAATATTAATTTTCCAGCGTTTGAGTTCCATGGCAACGCGACGCGCCAAACGGCGATCGCCAGTCACTAGTGCACCAGTTCTACCTTCTACCTCGAGTTGTTTTCGCAATATAAGAGCAATAACACCCGCCTCCTCGGCCTCGTTGGAACATTCGATGAGATGCAGTCCCTCTGTTGGGAGAGGGCCCGATTTTTCTAAAACCTGCCAAACCGCGGTCATTGGTGCGGGACGCATTGCTTCTAAGATCAAACGAGACCTCTNCTCGCAAGTATTTTGTTGCCCCCAAACTTCTACATCCTCTCTCTTTACGTCGAGGCGTTTCAGTAACCTCGCCATCCCAAATTGTGGATGTGTGGGATCTTTTGAAATAGCCGCCCAATTTGNTTCATCGCTTAAAAGGTCTAATCCCGGCAGAATAACACGGCCCTGAGGCATCCTTGCAACCAACGCTAACAAATCGGCNGTTGCAGGTATGCTGCCGGTAGAACCGGCAGCTATAACAGGGCCAGCTGGCGGGTTGCCAGTCCATTGTTTAACTCTCGCATCGAGTAGCCTGTTGCGCCGTTCAGCTGGTTCTAAGAAACCNAAACGTTCAACCTCTGATGGCCAATTTTCTGTAAAATCACGCAAGAAACCCAGGGTCTCCTGCCAATGCATAGCAAGATCATCTGGCACCAGTGAATCTAAACTAGCGAAGTCAAGCCGTTCAGTTTGAACCATATCGAGAAAGCGCGCTAACTCTACGGCCAGCAAAAGTGCTTGGTCTGGCGGGGACACATGCCTAGACACCTCGGGTAAGCTTTTTCTATGACTTTGTATGCGCTTTGCTAGGGACAAAATACGATAGCTATCGGGCATAGCGGGGGCAAGTTCCGCGATATCAATCCCCGCAATACTATCAAAAGCCAGTTCTTCTTCATCAGTATCACCGATTGCCTGCATGACGGGTAAGGCTGTTGGTGCCCCTTCACAAATTTGTAAGAATGAGTCCTGCAAGGCTCTGCANGCACGACGAGTAGGTAACAAGACAATTGTCTCCGAAAAGCGGCTCGGGTCTCCTTNCCTTTCGATTATCATCTGGGAAGCCAAACTGTCTAAAAAAGAACGCTCGGCCGGGATTGTAANAATGGAAGTTTTATGTCTAAACATTTATTAACCTAGGATCAAAGAAATTCACCGGTTGTTCACNGCGATATTTCTCTGCGATATATCAATCTCTGTTAACCTCAGTTCCTCGGGTGTACCTACATGATACCAATCACCATCATGCACTTGTGCATATAGACGGCCCTCTGATTCGGCCTGATCGTAAAGTGTGTTAAGTGAAAATGCACCTGCAGGGGTGTTTTGAAAAAGACGCGGGTGCAAAATCTGAACACCTGCGAAGATGTAGGGNGATACTTCTAATTCAGCGCGCCTTTNNGCAATACCGGTACCGTCTACATGATAATCACCGTGCCCCATGTAGGAGGTTAGGCGAACCACTGGGTACAATAGAAGCAATGCGTCCATTCGATTCTCATCCCATGCCAACGCCAAACGCTTTAGCGCAGGATAAGGTCCGTCGACCCAGAGCGCGTCGCTATTGATGACGAAGAAAGGGCTCTGCCCAAAGCGACTTAACGCATTCTTAACTCCACCACCTGTTTCTAGGCGTTCCTTTTCATAAATGGTTGTAACGCGCTTGAACTTCGATACATGACTACAGATTTGATTTGGTAAATAGTGAGTATTAACGATAATTTGCCTGACCCCGTATTCAATGCAGTGATCCAACCCATAATCTATTAGNGGTTTCCCTAATACTTTTATCAAAGGTTTGGGACATTCCGCCGATAGTGGACCCATCCTAGTTCCTAGGCCTGCGGCCAGTAGCATTGCTTTTTTAATAAAGGTCACTATCGTGTCACCGACGCCGGAGTAATACGATATTTTTTCGGAAAGTGGTCATCAAACCAGGTTCTAACAGGCGTCAATGCAGGATGCCTAAGGTCGCTTTCAAGCCANCGCCATACCCGAGCAATATGCTTCAGATACTGCGGTTTTCCGTCTCTTCTATCTAAGCGAGTAAAGATACCAAGTATTTTTGTACACCTCTGCGCACCAAGTACAGCATACGAACTCGCAAACTTATCCGGACTTAATGTGGGGAAGGCCGATAAATATTGAGACAACATTTGCCTGCTGATTTTNGCGGGCACGTCTCTACGAGCATCCTCCAATAACGATACCAAATCATAGCTCACAGGCCCTATAACAGCATCCTGGAAATCCAGCAAACCGCAAGCTGCAATACCATTTTTATTTGTAAGTAACATGAGGTTATCAACATGGAAGTCGCGCAATACTATGCTCGACGGCACTTCTCGTGCCCTTTTTAGAGAAGTTCGCCACGCATCAAAAAAGGCTGCTTTCTCAGGATCAGGNGTATCTATTCCCAAGACTGCAGGCATATACCAATCCACGCACAGTTGGGTTTCCTGCACCAATAGATCATTGTCATAGGCTGGCATAGTCCCATCATTTTGATAAGTTCTATGCAAATGGATNAGAACNTCGGTTGCTAGCTTGTAAAGTTCAACCTCATCAGNCCCAGCCAACAGCCTCTCCGTGTAGGTTGTATCACCAAAATCTTCTATCAATAAAAAGCCTGCAGTTGTATCTGCCTCAAAAATGTTTGGTGCGCTCAAACCGAGGCCACGAAGTAAATTAGCAATGGTTATGAACGCACTTACATCTTCAAGAGGAGGCGGGGCATCCATAAATACAGCACACTCATTTTTTTTTCGAATGCGTTCGTATCGACGATTAGAAGCGTCGCCTGCTAGGTGTGTGCGTTCCCCATTTTGCCATTTCACTCGACACAGAAATTTGTTTGCTAAAGTTTTACGATTATGCATCGGGTTCCTCGATGAATACTTTGATAGCATTACTCAATCGTTCTTGCCATGCCAGACCTGGGTCAAAACAAATAAGTCGATTATTTGAAAGTCCTTCCTTACCTGCCTCGAAGGAAATATTGAGCCGAGAGGCTCCACCTAAAGGACCAATACTCTCTGGCCATTCGATTAATGTTATGCCCTCCGCCACAGCAGCATCAAAGTCGAGTTCCTCCACTTCCGAATATGATTGAATTCGGTACAAATCGTAGTGGTATATTGGAATAGCTCCCGTTTCATAGACCTGCATCAATGTATAGGTAGGGCTAGGCACGATCTCATCGTGATGGGTCAAAAACCGAATGAAGCCGCGCGCAAATACAGTCTTTCCAATACCAATCGGCCCCGTTAGGCCTATAACATCGCCAACTGTCGCTACCCTCGCAATGGATTCCGCGAGTCTTAAGCTCGAAGATACATCATCCAAACTAATTGCATCACATACTCCATTGGTGTTAAGCGGTTGATGTTGAGCAGGTNACATTATANNCTTTGTACATGTAATAATCAGTTATTGTNTTTGCAGGCCAGCGTGCCCTANCTANGCAGGCGAGGTNAGAGTTTTGCCGGGCTCTAAAATTATTTTAGCGAACATGGGGCCGTTTACTCAAGCGGCGAAAGAGTGACAGGTTGCAGCCGCTTTTAACATATTATTGCCTTTCCGCTGATCCTAGCGCACGAAAACCAAATCCGTGCGCACCTAAAAACTTATACGAAGGGGCACAAATTCAAGAGCGATGCTTGGGAAAAAGGCGCAAGGAGTTTCGCGAATGCACCAACGATTATTGCTAATTTTCTAATATCTATAATAATCTGGTTTAAACGGACCGCTCTGCCCAACGCCAATATATTCAGCTTGTTCTTCTGAAAGAGAACTCAATTGGGCTCCCAGTTTTGACAAATGAAGCTGAGCGACTTTCTCATCTAACGATTTTGGTAACACATAAACTTTATTTTCATATTTTTTGTGATTTTGCCAAAGCTCAATTTGGGCTAAGACCTGATTTGAAAATGAAGCCGACATGACAAAGCTTGGATGCCCTGTCGCGCAACCCAAGTTCACTAGACGACCCTCCGCAAGGACAATCAAGCGTTTTCCATCGGCGAACTCAACTTCGTCAACTTGNGGTTTGATATTGTGCCACTTTAGGTTCTTCAAATCGTTAATAGCGATTTCAGANTCGAAGTGACCAATNTTACAAACAATNGCNCGATCTTTCATGTCTCTCATNTGGTCCAACGTAATAACGTCTATATTNCCNGTTGTTGTTACAAAAATGTCACCAACTGNGGCAGCAGCCTCCATTGTTGTAACTTCNTATCCNTCCATAGCCGCTTGCAGTGCGCAAATAGGATCAACTTCNGTGACCAATACACGCGCTCCTTGGCCTCTCAAACTTATTGCAGAGCCTTTTCCGACGTCACCATAACCCGCTACGACAGCGGTTTTACCGGCAAGCATAACATCAGTTGCGCGCTTGATACCGTCGATAAGGCTCTCNCGGCAACCGTATAAATTGTCGAATTTTGATTTTGTTACAGAATCGTTGACGTTGAATGCTGGCACCGCGAGGCTGCCATTTTTCTCCATCTCNTTCAGACGATGAACTCCGGTAGTTGTTTCCTCTGACAATCCACGAACGTCTTCTAAGAGTTCGGGGAACTTTTCATGCATAACTATCGTNAGGTCGCCTCCGTCGTCCAAAATCATGTTCGGCGTCCATCCACCAGGCCCCTTNATNGTTTGATCCATACACCACCAATACTCTTCTTCCGTCTCACCTTTCCAAGCAAAAACGGGGATCCCCTTTACAGCCATGGCAGCGGCCGCCTGATCTTGTGTGGAGAAGATATTACAAGAAGCCCAGCGCACTTCTGCTCCAAGTTCTACAAGGGTCTCGATTAAGACAGCTGTTTGTATGGTCATATGCAATGAACCAGCAATTCGAGCACCAGCAAGAGGTTTCTTTCCAGCATATTCCTCGCGGATAGCAATTAAACCGGGCATCTCAGTCTCAGCAATAGCAATCTCTTTGCGACCCCAGTCGGCGAGCTCAATATCTGCGACTTTNAAATCATTAGACGCTGCCATAAGAACCTCTCTTTTATTAGTAAATCCAAANTGANCNTTACGTATNTTTCCANCCCTTTGNCGTTTATACTAGCAAAAATGNTAGNATNTCAACAAAAATATAACGATATGTTTATGTNGTTATATNCTAGANGCGCCTAGCTGTATNNTGATNATTGAAGCTTACTNAATNGGCTTGTNTTTCAANCCAAATACTNCGCAAACNGTGAATGTAAGNNAAAGCACGCNCGTANNNAAATCGTGCCAAAAAAGTCGCCAGAAANTAAAAAATGGANAAGTATATNAACTTGAAATATCGAATGCNAATTGGGNTNATGTTACANTTANATAANACTCCNGGANTTGATGAGCTTNNTCAAGCCCACCGTCGCAACANAAAATATATTGCANTTCGAAACCNTTATTAACTGCAGCGCAGAATTCATCTCCAACATNCCGGTGAGCGAATANACCCCANCNCTTTATTACAGTCGCCTTCTGCCCCGGTTTCTGCCTAGAGCATATCGNNACCAGCATCTCGATGCATGTCGCGGTGTTGTAACCGGACCCGCCANTCTCTGTGCTCCAATCTTTTTGCAATTTCAANTGCCACGNATACAGATCTGTGGCGACCTCCAGTGCAGCCAATCGCAATNGTTANGTAGCTCTTGCCCTCTTCTCTGTAACGGGGGAGGCAAAGGGCCAGCATTTCTTCAANCGCGTTTAAGTACTCAGCTATCCCCNGNTCTCGCATAATNTANGAACGAACTGCCTCATCCTCTCCCGACAACGGGCGGAGCTTTTGNTCGTAATGTGGATTCCTCAAAAATCGAACGTCAAGGACTAAGTCTGCCTCACGNGGCAAACCGTGNCGNAATGAAAANGATTTTATAAAAATTTCTGTCCCCGTGCCCTTGCCATATGCGAAATGCTTGGCAAGGACTNCTTTTAATTCAGGCAAGGTTCGCTCAGTAGTGTCTAATACCAAGTCAGCACAATCACGAAGTCTCGATAAAAGGCGACGCTCGAGTTCAATGGNNTCTGATAGCGGACGGTCAGATGNTAAAGGATGCCGCCGACGCGTTTCNGTGAAGCGCCGCCCGAGCACCACATCCTCNCANTCGACAAAAATTGATAGGACCTCTGCAAAGTGGTTGGCTTTCCAACGCTCAAGTTCGTCGATTACCGTCTCAACCGCAAACCCTCGGGTCCGGAGATCCACCCCTATTGCCAATGGCCTACCCTTGNCAAGAAGATTTTCTGGCTCAGGCTGNTCGATCAGTCTGCCCAGNAATGAGAGCGGTAGGTTNTCNACNGCTTCATAACCTAAATCTTCNAGGACTTTGAGTGACGCTGTGCGCCCAGCGCCAGACATGCCGGTGACTANTAAGACGCGCTCTTTCAAATGTTATANCCTCACCAAACNTTTATCNNACATAGTGCTCTCTATCGCACATACNGCCACANAGTTACGCCANCGCAGATGCCTTAGNTNTCCNNGGTGNGGTGNCNAGNACAGACCGANNAAACNNAGNTAAGTGNCANCATCCGCCACACACCNGATATTCANNGCNAAANACTANTTTNCNCACAAATNCGTCGAANCGAACGANGNAGTTACNTATNTATAACACNTAGAGCCCGCGGCTCAANTNTTCCAAANAACTGNATGTGTNTAAAAAATTTATGCTCACCATNTTNCACAATTGAATNANCTCACTCAGNTATCAACAACATGATCCTACGGTCCATNANGCNCAAAGCTTAATCGNANCNTTNGCAGCTCAAGAAGCNATGNGAAATTGCNTGGCCATCGCNAACCGGGGCACTTACATGACAATGCGTTNNGTTTTATTTAAGGTTTTTACTCCGCCGGAAGNACTACTATNAATCTAGCGCCNCCACTTTCCCCNTCATATTGACCNCGATTCTCGGCTAAAATCTTACCTCGATGCGCCTCGATNATTTGTTTTGANATAGAGAGCCCAAGNCCGGAATGAGCNCCAAATTTCTCACCTTCAGGNCGCTCNGTATAGAACCGGTCAAAAATTGCTGATAGTCTTGATGTTGGTATACCGGGCCCTNGGTCTTCAATTATTACCTCAACGNAATNNCCATTCTTTCTTGCTGTAACTGTAATCTTACCCTNGGGTGGACTAAAGCTAGAAGCGTTNCCCAATANATTCCGNAANACCTGCACNANACGACNCTCNGAGCCTCTCACAAAAAGGNGTATACTCGGGTCTACCTCGACCTCAAACCGNNCAGNGCTGGATACNGAGTTCTCTNCATCTACCAAGGCCAAAATCATGCGCCCAACATCTATTGATTGCATNTCCTCACGACTAAGCTCCGAGTCAAGNCGGGATGCATTGGAAATGTCTGTTATGAGACGATCAAGCCGTTGNACATCCTCCAGNACTATGCCCATCAGCTTTGTCTGTCGTTGATGATCTTTCAACTTCAGAGCTGTTTCNACGGCACTTCNAAGAGAAGTCAGAGGGTTTTTAATCTCATGGCTAACGTCAGCNGCAAACCGCTCCGTTGCATCCATACGCTCATGCANCGCATCNGTCATTTCACGTAACACGCGTGAAAGATCTCCAATCTCGTCTCCTCGTGATGANAAGTCAGGTATTTGTTGTGANTCTCGACCATGCCCCAAGCGAACCATTTCGGCGGCGCNAGCNAGCNGCAAGACCGGGCGNGCTATAGTTCCCGCCAAATANATGGATAAAAGTATGGTAATAACAAGCGCCGCACCTGATACAACAATGACCTTCTGCCTAAAATCACGAATTGCAGCTTCTATNTCTGTTGCGTCCTGCGATAGNAGTATTGCTCCCACGACTCGCCGCACATTTTGCACGGGTACAGCCACCGACAACACCAANCCACTCTTTCCACCCATACGGGTGACACCCACAACATTACCAGAAAATGCACTCACGACTTCATCATAATGGTTGGCGCGAGGCAACACCTCTTCACGATAACGAGATAATTTTTCGCCAGTTGGCAGCCAATTAATACCCCAGTCAATAAGGCCAAATGCCCAATCCCATATCAAATAACTCTCTCCACTTGGAGATAGTGGTTCTACTTGAATATCCGTTTGCTTGCTGTCGACAATCTGATCCCCATTGAGCACGAAGAGCCGTGTACGCAATTTAGGATCNTCACTTAAACGNCGGATAATATCCCTCGCCATTAGTGGGTTGATNAATTGTCTTCCCGCATGCGTCTCGCCAACTGATGTTTCGCCGAGNGCNGCAGCCACTAATCTACCCTTATTNCCCATGACCTCTAATTCTGCGTCAATNAGCCCATCTCTGTACGAATCAGAATAAAATANAAACCCNATCGGAATTAANAGCGCAACAATATTTACAGCGAGTATTCTNAACGTAAGTGGCGAGATAGTGCGCTGCCGATGACAGTTTCCTCGCCACTTTTTCACGGACATGATGATGGAGCAAAAATAGCCATTTGATCCGTTGGCCGAGCCACCCAATTTACCAGAACAATTGTTGTCAGCCTTCTTAGGGGTCACGATTGGCCATATCTATATCCCACACCGTAAAGTGTCTCTATCTGAGAGAAATCCGTATCAACCTCCCGAAATTTGCGTCTCAGGCGTTTTATATGACTGTCTATCGTTCTATCGTCGACATAGATACTTTCCCCATAAGCCGCATCCATCAGCTGATCACGAGTTTTTACATGCCCGGGTCGTCGTGAGAGAGATTGCAACAAAAGAAATTCTGTTACGGTGAGTTTAATCTCAATACCATTCCAGCAACACAGATGACGTTGAGGGTCAAGTTTAAGCTTCCCACGCTCGATGAGATCTTTTGGCACACCATCTAAGGGTTCTTCCAACAATTCAGACCGGCGGAGAATGGTGCGAATTCTTTCAATAAGTAATCGCTGGGAAAATGGCTTTTTAATGTAGTCGTCTGCCCCCATACGTAACCCTAATACCTCATCAATTTCGTCATCTTTGGAGGTTAAAAAAATAGCCGGAATTTTAGAGTTTTGTCTTAATCTTTGAAGCAATTCCATTCCATCCATTCTTGGCATTTTTATATCTAAAACAGCAAGGTCAGGGGTATTTTTGGTTAGCCCCTCTAGCGCTTCTTCTCCGTCATGAAACATCACTACCTCATAGCCCTCTACCTCGAGAGCCATTGAGACCGAAGTTAGGATATTTTGGTCATCATCAACCAATGCAATTAATTTCTTCATTCACAGCTACCCCNTTNTATTTTTGCCCAAATNTNGGACAGCATAGGACACGATNTTTTTCGGTCGACTTAGAATTTGAATACNGCTGCATCTCANAGGTTTCCCTAAANACAGAATATCATANATGACACTGATGTCTCTGTTGGGGCAGTAAAAAGGCAAAAAAATGGCATTTNCAACGACCATNAAATCNCTAAAAAAAGCANTGTCATGCGGCGATTTGCCNACTGTTGTNNGTNAGGAAGCACTGTGAANNTAGGTNANNNTANNATNNTTTTGNTTNATTTGGTTGTGCATGAAAANTTCTNCATCCTTNGCANTNATTGGGNTTTTGGTAGCCGCACTTTNTNNTATTGCTTTAGCANCACTCGTGTACTGGCATCAAATTNAANACACCACTTNAGAGCCGGCCCCAAAAATAGGGTTCNTGCCNGTNATCGATATNGGTGGNCCNTTTNNACTCACCGATCATNATGGCTCAAAGATCACAGAGAAAAGTTTTCCTGGAAAATTCTTATTGATCACATTCGGCTATACTTTTTGCCCNGATATATGTCCAACGGGACTCGCNAGAATNACNNCCGCACTTAACCGCCTCGGNAAAACCGCNGACCTNGTNCAACCGCTGTTTATCTCAGTAGACCCAAACCGCGACACCCCNGAGNCACTGGCAACCTACGTAACCCATTTTCACCCAANAATGCGTGGGCTCACAGGCANCAAAGATGAAATTGATAGTGTTACNAGAACATACCGCGTATTACGCCATGTTGTGCATCAAGANGATGCTAGTGAATATTTNCTCAANCATACAACGTTCTTCTACCTAGTAGCTCCCACCGGNAAAATTGCTCGCATTTTNCGCCACGCAACNNGCGNAGACGCNCTTGCANANGCTATTTCTGNGGAGCTAGCCNAAAAAAGTTGACGTTGNCTANCAACATTTTCAATTATNTTNCGCTCAAATTTGCAATAATTCTCATANATAACAGCANATCAACATACNAAGAGACACATTGNNATGTGATTCTCTATTGATTTGAGAGCGGATATCACAGATATCTAGANCCTTAAACATGGGNAAACGTTGCTCACCAGAAAACTCGTTGNTTNGATCTATGGTGGACAATANGAGGAGCNCCAAAGTGGCTACAGAAAAATTTCAGAGCTTAGATGCTCACGGTNTCATCAATACAAACTCGGTTTCTTGGAACTTGGCTGCGGAGCCTCTCTATGAAGCTACCATTCGTTGCAACCATGGTAAGTTATCTATTGGTGGAGCTCTAGTTGTTGATACNGGTAAACACACTGGTAGATCCCCAAAAGACAAATTCCTAGTTGAGGAGCAGACAAGCAAAGATAATATTTGGTGGGGCCCCGTAAACCANAGTACNGATGANGCCAGTTTNAAAAATCTACATCGNCGAATACTCTCCTATTACCAAGGGCGCGACCTTTATGTACAGGATCTNTANGCCGGGGCNGAGAAAACCAATCNGCTTTGTGTTCGTGTTATCACGGACATTCCATGGCACAGCCTATTTGCGCGNAATATGTTTATCCGCCCAACTNCTGAAGAGTTAAAAGGCTTCGANCCAGACTTAATAATTTTACATGCACCATACCTTCATGCTTCACCCAANTTGGATAATACCAATTCTGANACTGCCATTATGATGAATTTTTCAGAGAANANNGTGCTTATCTCTGGATCNGTATATGCNGGTGAAATAAAAAAATCAGTTTTTTCGTATCTTAATTACACCCTTCCGGCAAATGGCGTTTTGCCCATGCACTGTTCAGCAAATATAGGAGCAGCAGGNGATGTGGCTATCTTCTTTGGCCTTTCAGGTACAGGTAAAACCACGCTGTCTGCGGATGGATCTCGCACTTTAATTGGTGATGATGAGCATGGTTGGTCTGANAATGGGGTGTTTAATTTTGAAGGTGGCTGCTACGCAAAAGTTATCAATCTTTCCAAAGANGCAGAGCCAGAAATCTTNGCAGCCTCACATCGATTTGGAACAGTTCTCGAAAATGTCGTAATGGATCCGGACACCCGGNACCTTGATTTGTTTGACGACAGCAAGACTGAAAATACCCGATCTTGCTATCCAATCGATTTTATCCCAAACACAGAACCAACAGGAATTGGGGGACAACCGAAAAATATTGTGATGCTCACAGCAGATGCATTTGGTGTTCTNCCACCNATAAGCAGCCTTTCCGCTGATCAAGCTATGTACCATTTTTTATCAGGTTANACAGCGCGCNTAGCCGGCACCGAAAAAGGAGTAACAGAGCCNGAGGCAACATTTTCNACTTGNTTTGGNGCACCCTTCATGCCNCGTCATCCATCGGTTTATGCAGAAATGCTAGGTGAGAGNATAGAAAAGTCTGGNGCAAAATGTTGGTTAGTCAATACTGGTTGGTCAGGCGGAGNATATGGCACAGGTGAACGAATNAAGATTTCNTACACTCGGGCCATGGTTAGGGCAGCTCTGGATGGTAAACTGACCGATGTCACNTTTAACCCGGANCCTCATTTTGGGGTTTCGGTGCCCAACAGCTGCCCTGGTGTGCCAGNAGAGGTTTTAGACCCGCGNAGCACATGGCAAGACAAATCGGCTTACGAAAACACCGCTNATAACCTACGTGCNAGATTNGAAGATAATTTTAAACAATTTGAGGATCACGTTAGTGAAGAGGTGAAAAAAGCNGGTATTTTTGCTGNCTCCGTAAAAATAGNNGGATACCGGANTTNGAAANATTTTTTATTTTTTGTTTATNCTATTTTTAGCTTAAAAATCAGANCGGGTGGTGTCNTCGTNAGGCTCTTTATNTTCCAGACATAAACCACAGATTTTTTTATTTGGTAAAAAGAATCTGCATTGTGCNNCAAAACCANCGCGTTNGTTTGNANACGAAANCGACCATTAGCTTTTAAGCTTACTCTTTCCAGGGCCTTNATAANTTCGTTGTTAGGCTTGTCACCAATGATCTTNACTAACCANCTTTTTCTGNTTTCCGANTTATCTGGCACTCGGCTTATGGAAAGNAAGCGAGAATTAAAGCGNACAAAGTTGAANGAACGCTCTTTGTTCAAATNTCCANCGCGTTTGTAGGCCACCCGAAAGGTTGAGTNNTTTATGTGCTGAATATGCCGGACCCTTTTTTCTAANGAAGAGCCNNGGCCNAAACCCTTGTCACGNGCAAGNTCGCGTTGGATNGTCGAAATTTTCTTCGAAACNNCNNNATCATTAAGCTTGCCTAAATTAATTTCTTTTAAAAGGCCTAAGTGAGTGAGNCTCCCATTATACCGGAAAATATAATTCCCNCTTCTGTCTATTTGCAGNTGGGCGTCAAAATCAGATGGNANATAACAGCCACAAAGAAGCNAAAGNACCGNTGCTGNACAAAGTCTTNATAANCANGTCAAGCGATTTCNAACCAATGCTCATAGAGATCCAACANCATAGTATCCTTAGCAGNACCAGAATAATCTGNCCAAATCTTANTTTGTTGGAATCGAACTCTATAAAGCGGNAATTTNGNCCCNTCATCGTTGCCNTAAGCGAGCTCCTCCGGNTTTGAAAANACACCTGCGTAGCTCTCNACAATTCCTGTTTTNCCACGTACATAAGCGGGTGTACGAACATGTCCATCTGGATCNATNGCTAACACTTTTACATTTTCGCCAATACGGTATTTAGCTTTCATTGTATTTCACTAATCCATCTTGAATATGACCTCAGTANCGCTCGGCCAACGCGTCCCGTGCAAGCGCAGATCATTGCAGGGGAATGAGGCAATGGTGATAAGCTGGACGTTTTTTTAACCTTTCAAACCANGATAAAAGATTGTGCATACTATTTGCCTCTTCTGGCCGCAACTCGATCCANCGTCTNGCGTGCACGCCCAACGGCACATCTCCTAAAGTNAATTGTGAGCCACTGACAAATTCCCTGTCAACCAAGTGTGTATCAAGTATTTTCCAGAGNNGCGTCGCCTTTTCGNTCCCAAGCTNAACCTCTTGCATGTTACGCGTCTCCTCACTTTCTCTTACGAGGTTCCGGAAAATCANNAACATTGGCGGGTTAACNGTNGTGCTGAGCCACTCCATCCAACGATCAGCTTCTGCTCGCGCTCNCGGNTCATCTGGCCAAAGGGTNGTCTCGTNTCCNTNCTTGCAGGCTAGGTAACGGATTATAACATTTGACTCCCANAGCACGAATCCATCGTCTATNACTGTTGGNACTAANCCATTCGGGTTCATNTCAAGGTAATCTGGCTGGTCATTTTTNCCAAATTTTCCACCTACATCCTCACGACTGTATTCAATCCCAAGCTCATCACAAACCCAGAGAACCTTCATTACATTTGAGGAAGTGTTCCGCCCAAGAATTCTTAACATGAAGTAATTCCTTCTTTAATTATCACAATTACAGCCTTTTTTATCTCGGTTGTCAGAAGAGCATCTATCAGCAAAAACACATCCATAACAACAAGTAAGACACAATGGCCATGCTACTAACGTTAAGAAAGGTTAGTAGCATGCGGTGACAAATGTAAATTTATATTTTCCCTTTGTAAGCTGTTATCAGTGAGCTTCATCCCAGTTATTACCAATGCCGGCCTCAACCTCCAGAGGCACGCACATTTTTACTGTTGGCCCCGCAGCTCTCTCCATCACTTCAGTAATAATCTTAGCCACTTCATCTACTTCATTATTTGGCACTTCGAATAAGAGCTCGTCGTGAACCTGAAGTAGCATTGCTGCTTCTGATCCATGCCTCTGAAGCGCCTGCGGCACCCGAATCATAGCGCGTTTAATAATGTCAGCCGCTGTTCCTTGAATTGGGGCATTTATAGCCTGACGCTCTGCATAATTACGACGCATGTGATCCTTATCATTGATGCCCGGCAGATGAATGCGCCGACCGAAAAGCGTTGTAACCATTCCAGCCTTGCGACATTCGCTCTTCAAGCGCTCCATATAAGCCTTGATGCCAGGGTATTGTTCAAAATAAGCATTGATGTAAGACCTAGCATCTGTCTGATCAATGCCCAGCTGCCGGGCTAGTCCAAAAGCGCTAATGCCATATATAATTCCAAAATTAATAGCTTTTGCTTGGCGCCGCATTTGTGGATCCATATCATTCAATGGTATACCGAAAACTTGCGATGCAGTCGTAGCATGAATGTCGGCTCCTCCTTTGAAGGCCTGAGCTAACGAGTCGATACCCGCCATATGAGCAAGAACCCGAAGCTCAATTTGTGAATAATCAAATGACATGAGCTTATGTCCAGGTTTCGCAACGAATGCTTGTCGGATTTTTCTCCCTTCATCAGTCCTTATTGGAATATTCTGTAAGTTTGGATTAGTGGAAGAAAGACGCCCAGTTTGGGCTCCCGCCATCGCATATGATGTGTGGACACGCCCTGTTTCCGGATTTATCTCTTTCACTAATGAGTCTGTATAAGTACTCTTGAGTTTTGCTAACTGGCGCCACTCAAGCACCTGCGTAGGCAAATCATGACCCTCTAAGGCAAGGTCCTCCAGAATTTTTGCACTGGTTTGATAGGCGCCGGTCTTAGTCTTTTTTGCGCCAGGCAAACCCAGCTTTTCGAATAATATCTGCCCAAGCTGTTTGGGAGAGTTTATATTGAAGTCTTCTCCGGCGAGGGCTTTAATTTCATCTTCAAGGGCAGAGAGCCGCTTAGCCAAATCGCGACTCAATTTCGTCAATAAACCTTGATCAACCCGTATTCCATTTTTTTCCATTTGAACAAGTATGGGAATTAGTGGCCTTTCAATAGTTTCGTAAACGGTAACCATTTTTTCATCTAACAATCGCGGCTTTAAAATACGATGCAACCGAAGGGTCAAATCAGCATCCTCAGCTGCATAGTTACAAGCTTTTTCAAGGGGCACATAGTCGAAAGTGATTTGTTTCTGCCCCGATCCAACCACGCTTTTATATTTCATGGTTTTGACATTTAAATGATGGTCCGCGAGATCGTCCAAGCCATGCTTCCCTGAACCGCCTTCGAGAACAAAAGAACACACCATTGTATCATCCACGGGCCCGATAACCACTCCATATCTGAGCAAAATGAGAGAGTCATATTTTATGTTTTGACCAATTTTTATCAGTGATTCATCTTCCAACACGGGCCGAAGCATATCAAGCACAAGAGACTGAGGGAGCTGTTTTAAATCTTGATCTTGTTTTAAGTTGTTATGTTCAATCACACTGGGACTGCTTGGCTTTTGTAATCTCTTGTGTGCAACTGGAATATAACAAGCCGTGCCCGGGTTTACCGACAATGAAATCCCCACTAATTCAGCTTTCATTGGGTTCAAAGAGGTGGTTTCAGTATCAATTGAGACTAACCCTTCCCGATAAATCTTCTTTATCCAATCTTGGAGAGTATTTTTGTCCTGGACAACCTTATAATCCACGTTCTCAAAAGTCTGATTCTGCTCCTGTTGAAGGTTTTGAGATCCTGTATTCAATCGAGAAATAATCGATTTGAAGCCCTGTTCGGTAAGGAATTGAATGGTTTTATCGTTATCAATTTGTTTCCGAGCGAATTCTGATAACGAATTTGGCACCGGAACATCCTGCTTTAGCTGCACCAGTTTATGAGAGATGCGCGCTTGCTCCGAAAATTCAATAAGGTTTTCCCGTCGCTTTTTCTGTTTTACTTCATGGGCATGCTCTAGAAGAGTCTCAAGGTCACCATACTCGTTAATTAGCAAAGCCGCCGTTTTTATGCCGATGCCAGGGACTCCAGGTACATTGTCGACTGAGTCCCCCGCTAAGGCCTGCACCTCAATAACTTTTTCGGGCACTACACCAAATCGCTCAATCACCTCTTCTGATCTAATCAGGCGGTTTTTCATAGAGTCAAACATCGATACCCTACCACCAACTAGCTGCATTAAATCCTTATCTGAAGACACGATCGTCACACTTGCTCCTGCCTCAGCTCCCATTTTCGCATAAGTGGCAATTATATCATCAGCCTCATAACCCGGCATTTCGACGGCTGGAAGCCCGAAAGCCTTGGTAGCTTCTTTCACCAAGTCAAATTGGGGGATCAAGTCATCCGGTGGTGGCGGCCGATGTGCTTTGTAATCGGGAAAGATATCATTACGAAAAGTTTTCCGCGCAGCATCAAAGATAACTGCTATATGGTCTGCATCACTTTCTTCGACTAACTTCAGTAACATCTGAGTAAATCCGTATACGGCGTTGACTGGTATGCCATCAGGGCGCGTCAAAGGCCTGACCGCATGGTAGGCGCGGAAAATAAATCCAGAGCCATCTACTAAATACAAATGTTCCATTATTGCCCCACCATTTTAAAAGTTCCTTCTTACCCACCTACCGACGTAGCTGGCTTCAACAACTTAAATTGCCTGCCGCAATAAGGGCACTCAATTTCCGTATTATCACCCATATTTAGGAAAATACGCGGGTGTCCAGAGGCTCCACTTCCGCCATCACAACTCACCTCCCTTGTCTCTACGTTAGTCACTTCAATTGGTTTCATTTACTGTACTATCCTTGCATAGTTAATCTGTATCCATGGTTGACCACTGGTAAGCTTGGATGATAGCGAATGCCTCGCGACAATCAATCGCCTAGGAGGCACAAATTGACTGACTCTTATTGCAAGCCCCCCAAGCTAGCTGTTGAGATTCACGGATTAACAAAAAGCTACGCTAGCTCAAAAAAGAGGCCCGCAGTAACCGCGCTAAAAGAGATAAATCTATGCGTTCCCAGGGGGTCTCTATTTGCTTTATTAGGCCCTAACGGCGCTGGAAAATCCACTTTAATAAACACTCTTGGTGGACTTATAACGAAGAGCGACGGCAGCGTTAAAATTTGGGGCATTGATATAGATAAATACCCACGGAATGCTCGCTCAGCCATCGGAATTGTTCCTCAAGAACTTAATATGGATGCCTTTTTCACTCCACGTGAATACCTCAATATGCAAGCGGGACTGTATGGAGTACCACCCGCAGATACCAAAACGGATGAGATTCTCGACCGTGTGGGGCTCTCTTCTGTAGCCGACTCATATGCCCGAACCCTTTCTGGCGGAATGCGTCGCCGACTCCTAATTGCAAAAGCTATGGTTCACGATCCGCCGGTTCTAGTTTTGGATGAACCAACGGCCGGTGTTGACATAGAACTACGCGAACAGCTTTGGGAAAACATCCGCATACTCAATCGAGGTGGGGTAACAGTACTAATCACCACCCACTATCTTGAGGAGGCAGAAAAACTTTGTGATCGTATTGCTATTATCCACAGGGGAGAGTTGATCGCTTCAGAGAGAAAAGAAACCCTTTTGTCTCGAATTGATGAAAAAACTTTGATTATAACCACTGACCATCCGCTCGTTGAAGTACCCCCCAATCTTTTGCCGTTTTCTCCTTCACTCACTCAAAAGGGGGCGGTCATGATCAATTATAAAAAAGGTGTAATTCAGGTTGACCAAATTCTGGAGGAATTTAGGAAAGCTCGGCTAACCATCGCTGATATTAAGAGTAAGGAAACTAATCTCGGGGACATTTTCCTACAGTTAACTCAAACTTCGCCCAATAGAGAAAAAGACCCAGCGGAATGAAAAATGCCATGGTAATAGCGGCAGCACTATTATTACTAAGCGCATGTGGACCCCGCTATATAGAACCTGGACCTTCATCACAGGCCGCAATTTTAGAGCATAATAATTTTATTATGAATGACGGCATAAGGCTTCCTTTGAGACGATGGGGGCCAAAATTATTTCCACGGTTCGTTGTTCTCGCACTCCATGGCTTTAATGATTATTCAAATGCCTTTGAAAAACCTGCGGCCTATTGGGCCAAATTCGGTGTGACCACTTATGCCTATGATCAGCGGGGATTTGGGGGAGCACCATTTGCTGGGCGCTGGCATGGAGCTCCGTCATTAACAGCTGACTTCAGAAGGATTGCTCACATTATTCGTTTGGAACATCCAGATGTGCCGCTTTTTTTGCTTGGAGAGAGCATGGGGGGTGCCGTTACTATCGCAGCATCAGCACAGCATAGTCTGCCTTTACACGATGGAATAATTCTAATAGCGCCGGCCATCTGGGGACGTGCAGCTATGCCGGCTTGGCAAGAGGGTGCTCTATGGATTTTGACCAGATTTGCACCTGGGCTTCGTGTGAGCGGTGGGGGTTTTGGGCGCAAGCCTTCTGATAACCTTAGTATGCTAAGGCAATTATCCACTGATAAAAAAATAATAAAACGAACACGCATTGATGCTGTAAACGGCTTAGTAGACCTGATGGACATGGCCCTTTCTGGCGCTAAAAAATTAAAGGGACCAGCATTAATATTATACGGAAAACAGGAGGATATCATTCCAGGCAAAGCGCGCCTCTTGCTAAAAAAGCGCTTGTTAAACCGT
>PBCW01000068.1 GCA_002718015.1 Rhodospirillaceae bacterium | reverse complement strand
GTTGGGTTAGTTTATGGATACGAAATAGCAGAAAAAAAACGTTATAATGTTTTAATCACCCCTGCGTATGTCGCTGATTTAAATTACGGATACATGATATGGGGGGGATTCACAGGCATGATGATTGGTAGCATAACAGGTCGTATCATAAATTGGTTGTAATATTATTAAAATTTAATAAATAATAATATTATATGTCATTTTCTATTGTTGTAGCAAGATACAATGAAGATGTACAATGGACTAAACAATTCAAAAATGTAATAATTTATAATAAAGGAAAAAACTTGGATAATGTTTACAATCAAATTCCTTTAAATAATGTAGGGAGAGAAGGTCATACATATTATAAATATATTTGTGATAACTATGAAAAACTACCAGAATATACATTTTTTTTACAAGGATACCCATTTGACCATTCAGGAAATATAATTTGTGATTTAACCAGTCATATTAATCTTATTAAAAATAAATCATTGGAAATTGGTTGCAAGGCAGGACGCATTGCCATACGAGACCAAAAAGGGCGATGGGGGAGTTGCTCCTCCAACGGTAATTTAGCCTTTAGTTGGCGCCTCATTATGGCGCCAAGTTTTGTTCTTGACTATGTTGTCGCTCATGAAGTGGCTCATTTGGTCGAGCACAATCATTCTCGCGCGTTTTGGAATGTTGTTAGGTCTCTTACAAACCATACAGACCGCGGGCGTATTTGGCTTAAGCACAAAGGCCTTCAACTGCACCGCTATGGAAAATAAATTTAGTTAATTAATCTTTTGCAATAACACCAGGTAATCGGCGGTATGGTAGGTCTCGGTGCGCATCCTCCATTATCGTTTTCCAGAGTTGTGCTGGCAATGAGCCACCCGTCAGACCCTTGGTTGGTTGGCCATTGTCATTGCCCATCCAAACACCTGTAACATAATGACCTGTATATCCAATGAACCAAGCATCGCGATAGCCCTGAGTAGTTCCGGTTTTCCCAGCAGCGGGCGGCCTGATACGTGCTGCTTTTCCCGTGCCCCAATCCAAAGCAGCGTGCAATAGATCATTCATCACAATGACATCTTGATCGGCCACCACTTGAGTCGATATACCGCTAGAGCGACTATATATAACGCGACCATCAGGTGTGCTTATCTTTTCAATGCCAAATGGCTCAACTGCGCGCCCAGCATTTGCAAATGTTGCATAAGAGGCAACTAATTCGGATAGCTTTATTTCATAAGCACCGAGGGCCAGTGATGGTTTAGACCCAAGCTTACTAGCAACACCAAGCCGTCGCGCCACTTGAACAACTTTGTCACGACCAACCTTCTCCGCTAACGCTACCGCAATAGCGTTGGAAGAACGCGCAACGCCCTCACGTAATGTCATAGGCCCCAAATGCCGACGGTTATAATTACGCGGTTTCCAACCCTGCACTGCAATTGGCATATCTTTAACGCGCTGATCCGGGCCTAGCCCACTTTCCACTGCAGCAAGATAGATAAATAGTTTAAATGCAGAACCCGGCTGTCTCCGGGCTTGAATCGCTCGATTAAATTGACTGAAGTCGTAATTGCTCCCACCCACCATAAGGCGAATAGCGCCATTAGGTGATAGAGTCAGGACTGCTACTTGACCCGCTCTTTTCTCTTTCGCAAAACTCATAACAGCAGAAGTATGTTTTTCCGCTGCCCTCTGCAACGTCGGATCGAGAGTTGTATGAATTATGACATCATTGTCGAAACCGCCCAAAAAACCTTCTGCCTGACGCAAAACCCAATCTGCAAAATAACGGGCCCCAGAACGTGCTACCCTCTTATTAATAGTAGCCACTGATTGACGGAATTGACTGTGCGCTGCTTGCTCCGACAACCAACCGACGGCAACCATGTTTCTTAGAATCTGATTAGCACGCTCGGCCGCACGTTTGGGATATACAATAGGGTTATAACGACTCGGCGCCTTCAACAGCCCGACTAATACCGCCGATTCGTAAAGCCCTAGCTTACTCGATGATTTGCCAAAGTAATGTCTAGCCGCGGCATCCACACCATAAAGACCCGCTCCGAAGTAAGCTCGATTGAGGTAAATTGTGAGTATTTCGTCTTTAGTAAAACGATATTCGAGCCAGAAAGCCAATAATGTCTCGCGAATTTTTCGCGATAGCGTACGCTCCTGTGTCAAAAATAAGTTCTTCGCTAATTGTTGAGTGATGGTACTACCACCCTGAAGGATACGACCTGCATTTATGTTTCGGCCTAGTGCCCTGAGAATGCCGATAAGGTCGATACCCAGATGTTTGTAAAAGCGCCTGTCCTCGGTCGCCAATAAAGCATTGGGTACTGTAGTTGGCAGATTTCTCAAAAGGACCGGTTTTCCATGCCGATTGCCAAACTGAAAAATAGGGCTTCCATCAACAGCTACAATTCTAACTTCTGCCTTCCTATAGGAAGCTTTCTCCAAATTCGCAATATTTGGCAGGCTCATAGCCGCAAGAAGAAGACCTCCTAATACAGCTGTTGTGCCCCAAAATAAAAACCGCGTTACATGGAGCTTATATCGCCACCATTTTTTTTTTACTGACAGATCGACTTTTTTTGCTTTTGCGTGCCATTATAATTCTTTCGAAGAATACAATTGTTTCCAAATCGCAATGACATATCGGATCTCAAATACGACCTTGAAGACATGTCCTAGATCCGTCAATATTCCACTAGACAGAAAGAAATACAAACTACCGTATGGTTTCTTTTGGATATAGCCCCCAGAGGCCTTTTCGGCGAATCCAGCCTTCATGGTCATGAGCCGAAACATAACACCAATCTAAGTCGCATCTTTTAACGAGAACAATCATCTTGGTTGAAAGTCTAGCGATTGCGGGAGCACTATCGCTTGGCCGGCGGCGCATGGTTTGTTCAACTCCTGTGAGTATTAAACTTCTTTTGTACTCGAGCATAGCACGGTGGACCCATCCTTCACCACCTTCCCAATCACGTATCTTCCTCCATGTATCATATTGTGCAATGACTTCTATCGGTGCATGACGCTGAACAAACTTCCATTTCACGGGATAGCGAACTCCTGGCCCTGCCCGAACATTTACGTCATTTGCACGTATGGAAGCGAAGCGCTGAACGAGTTTGCCTTTCTTGGCTTTTTGTGCGGACACCTCAATTGGACTAAAAATAACTATAGAACTAACAAGCAAAACATAAAAAAAGCTTTTTAAAATCATCTTCAACAACCCAAAATACGACACACCCATAGAAAAGCTATTGTTTGTATAGCATGTAATATATTTGCAAACTGCAATGTTCGCGCCGTTCAACTAGCAAAGACCCAAATAATGAGTATACGACCATTAGCAATTGAAATTCCTTATCGCGAGCCTGTGATTGCCTTTTCTCCTTTTGCGGCCAGTCCACATTCTATCTTCCTTGATTCGCCAGAAGGCTTAGGTCGCTACGCCTATTTTGCGCCAGCTCCAGAAGCGCTAGAGGTAGCCACAGTAAACGGTTCAGACAACCCATGGGACCGAATCAATGATCGATTAAACAATATAACTCTAGACCCGATCGAGAACTTACCACCATTTCAAACGGGAATTATGGGATATTTGGGATATGAAATGGGTAGGCATCTCGAACGTATTCCCCCCCCCCCGGCAAACGGAACAAACCTTCCAGAAATGATTGTTGGAGCATATCATCTTGTGGCAGCTTTTGACACCAAAGCTAAAAAAGCTTGGGTCATTGCTACCCCAACTCCCGGGAAAAGTGCAAGTTATACAGCTTGGCGAGCATCCACCTTTGCAGAGGGGATTGCCAATGGACCAAAAAGCTTACCAGTACCAATAGCGCCACGTGGGAAATGGGAACCCGATTTTGTCAAGACCGAGTATAACGCTAAAATTGAAGCGGCTATTGAATACATAAAAGCGGGTGACATTTTTCAAACAAATTTAACGCAACGGTTTTGTATTTCTCGACCCCCCGGGATCTCGGCTTTTGAGTTATATCTTATACTCCGAGCCAGAAACCCAGCTCCCTTCGCAGCATACATTAACTGCGGCCAAGGAAGAGCTGTCTTATCGGCATCACCAGAAAGATTTTTACAACTCAAAGCTGACGGCTCAGTTGTAACTGANCCAATCAAAGGATCACGCCCAAGAGGAGCAAACCTCGAGGAGGATCAACGGCTAGCAACCGATCTAAAATTAAGTGAAAAAGACATGGCCGAGAACCTCATGATTGTGGATCTGCTTAGAAACGATCTTTCNAAGGTCTGCGAGATTGGGTCGGTGATGACACCNTCATTATTCGAACTTAAAAGTTTTGCCGAGATGCACCACCTAGTATCGACAGTTACCGGTAAATTGAAAAAGTGTGAAAATTCTATTTCCCTTATGAAAGCATGTTTTCCTGGAGGGTCGGTCACAGGCGCGCCTAAAATTCGTGCTATGGAAATTATTCATGAGCTTGAGGCCACACGACGAGGGCCTTATTGCGGTGCCATCGGNTGGTTTGGCTATAACGGAGCCATGGATTCGAGTATCGTGATACGTACATTGATTGTTGAGANGAACTCTATCATAGCTCAGGCTGGAGGGGGCATAGTAGCAGACTCCTCCNCCAAACTGGAATATGATGAAACTCTNCATAAAGTGCGCGCANTACTGAGNTGTCTAGATCCGGAGGATCATAGCGAGTTGTGAAATTTTGGTTTAATGGTGAAATTTTTNATACTGAGGACAAAGTTATTGCAGTGGATGACAGAGCCTTCATGCTTGGCGATGGATTATTTGANACTGTTTTAGCTCGAGATAAAGTCCCACTGCGCCTCTCNGCTCATCTNCAGAGACTTCGACAAGGAGCGGAATTAATTGACNTNNAAATAG
Source organism: Rhodospirillaceae bacterium (assembly GCA_002718015.1). GTDB lineage: Bacteria > Pseudomonadota > Alphaproteobacteria > UBA8366 > UBA8366 > UBA8366. The sequence goes on along the minus strand of PBCW01000068.1, from coordinate 11,288 downwards.
GTATAAATAATGAAGAGTTATCCTCTGCCTTATCTCTAGTATTAGACGCGAATAACTTAGACGAAGGGGTTCTACGCCTCACTGTTAGTCGAGGAACTTGCGAACGTGGTCTTTTACCTCTCTCCCAAAATNCACCATGTTTGGCAATAACAGTTAANCCGGTGCCCCCTTACAANGGTGAGACAAACGCNATTATCTCTACCAGTTTTCGAAGGGATGAATTATCTACTCTTTCGCGNTGCAAAACNCTTAGCTATCTCGGTAATATCGTTGCCCGCCAAGAGGCAGAGAGCTATGGAGCCAATGANGCTTTATTGCTTAATACTCAAAAACGTTTAGCNGAGGCGACAATAGCCAATCTTTTCCTAGTGGTTGGCAATCGAATTTTCACTCCTCCTGTCACTGACGGCGCTCTGCCTGGAATAATGCGCGGCGAGATCCTCGCCAAATTCGGAGCAGAAGAAAAGGAACTACCGGTNGATATCCTTGGTCAGGCAAGCGAGGGTTTCCTCACTAATTGTTTAGGGGTACGACCGTTGCTAAAGGTTGATGGGCANACCATCGGAAANGGGAGNATCGGACCAATAACNTCACACTTGAGGAGNATTTTACCCTGACAGTTGGTATTATCACACNCCCAACGAACCTATGGTAGGGGAAGAACCACACAGTTTGCAGNNNTCCTCACGCCTAACNTTNAGNTTNGTAAACCGCCCATCCAGCCCATTGTAAAGGACTAATTTGCCAGACAACCCTTCACCTATTCCAAGAAGTTCTTTTATGACTTCAGTCGCCTGCAAGGATCCCATAACTCCGGCAACAGCCCCGAAAATCCCGGCTTGCTCGCAGCGCGGNACAGTTCCAGGTGCAGGCGGACTTGGAAACAAACAACGATAACAAGGGTTTTTATCACCTGGAACAAAGGGTTTAAAAGTGGANAACTGNNCTTCAAAACGAAGCAANGCAGCAGAAACAAGGGGTTTTTTGGAAAANAAACANNCNTCATTCAATAAATANCGNGTGGTAAAATTATCCGAACCGTCAACAACTAAATCNAAGTTNTNTATTAAGTCGCTTGCATTACTGNTTGTCAATCTCATTCGGTAGGTCTCAACANTAACCTCTGGATTAAGCTCAGAAATTGCTTCTCGAGCACTCATCACCTTGGCCGTGCCTACACCCTCTTCACGATGGATTATCTGCCGTTGCAGNTTACTTAATTCAACTTTATCAAAATCAATCACGCCTATCGTTCCAACCCCGGCTGCAGCAAGGTAAAGCAGCACTGGAGACCCTAGGCCACCGGCTCCTACAATAAGAACCCGAGAAGCCAAAAGCTTCTCTTGCCCTTGTANCCCAACCTCGGCAAGAGCNGTGTGCCGTGCGTAACGCTGTTTTTGGGATTTATTGAGAATCGTCACCACANGTTAGAGCTCATCAAATAATTGTGTTGAGAGATAACGTTCCGCAAATGAGGGCACTATCACAACAACTCGTTTTTTTATCATTTCAGCTCTCCCNCATATTTCAANAGCCGCCGCCAANGCAGCNCCNGATGAAATCCCAACAGGNAGTCCTTCNAGCCGAGCGACTTGTCTTGCAGAAATAAATGCAGACTCACNAGCAATAGTTATAANCTCATCAATNANNGACTGGTCAAGAATCGGAGGTACAAATCCAGCCCCTATACCCTCAATTCTGTGACTACCCGGCGCTCCACCCGAGAGCACAGCACTATCTTCCGGTTCAACGGCAATGATCTTTATTNCTGGATTACGGGCTTTTAATAAACGCCCGCAGCCAGTTAATGTGCCNCCANTGCCTACGCTTGATACAATCACATCTACNAACCCATCAGTATCTGTCCATATCTCTTCGGCTGTTGTACGAGCGTGAATGTCGGTGTTTGCTTCGTTATGAAACTGCTGAGGCATAATTGCATTTGGATTATTTTCTATGAGTTCTTCAGCACGACGAATCGCCCCCGTCATGCCCTCTTTGGCNGGAGTCAATTCAAGTTCTGCCCCCAACAATTTTAACATTTTTCTNCGTTCAAGTGATTGCGACTCAGGCATCGTTAAAATCAAACGGTAGCCTTTCCTTGCAGCTGCAAAAGCAAGTGCTATCCCAGTATTACCTGAGGTTGGCTCAACAATAATGCTCTCGGAGTTGAGTCGGCCATCAGATTCAAGTGCCGAGAGCATTGCAATACCTATACGATCTTTTACGGAACCCATCGGATTGAAAAACTCGAGTTTCGCCAGCAGGTCCGCACCAAGACCTTTTTCCTCAGTAATACGTGAAAGCCTTACCAAAGGTGTTGCGCCAACAGTATCTAAGATAGAATCGTAGATACGACAGCGTGCCTCAACGACGGGCGATGATTTTTTGCTCGACACANNCCTGCANTTATTATGCTTCAANGGTTTACGCACATTTGTTNTCACACTCTAAAACATATCCCCCAAGGGTCGTTTTTCCCATGAAAAANTTAGACCTAGATGGCAAAATCCATTGTTGCCTTTTGAGATTGATGAATCCCGGCCGAACGGGCTTGAGANCACAAATCTTCAATGCTTAGGGCATCAAGCTTTTTAAGATAGTCNTCCTGAAGTNCCTGCCAAATTGGAANGAGAACACTACGACCAATATCTGATTGAACTGGNGCCTCTAAAAGGCCACCATCGAGGTCAGCAATTAACCTTGCTATCTCCCCAAGGAAAATTCGTCTCCGCTCACGAGCCAAACGATAACCTCCTCGCGGCCCTCGTACNCCCCGCAATATCCCAGCACGGACCAAATACTGCAGAACCTGTTCGAGATAACGGCACGGTATACCCTGTCTNTTTGCTATTTCACTTCGTTGCACTGGCCGGTCTGANGTCNTGTATGCAATNTATAGGACCGCTTCTATCGCAAATATCAATTTACGNNTTACTTTCATATATTTAGCTCCGANTACCGGTCGAACCAAATCCACGTTCGCCACGAGCCGNATCNGGCAAATCANTTNTCTCATTCCAAGAAACTTGNTTTACAGGTGCGATTATNATCTGGGCAATACGCATACCATATTCGATTAAGAGAGCCTTATCGCCNTGGTTTATTAATATNACACTTATTTCACCNCGGTAATCAGCNTCAATCGTTCCTGGCGCATTAAGAACGGTTACCCCATTTTTAAGCGCTAGTCCTGAACGCGGGCGTACCTGGGCCTCGCAACCATGAGGCAGAGCTATAGCAAGTCCAGTAGGTATTAAGATACGTGAACCAGGCAAAAGTTCTAGCGATGTATCAATTGCGGCCATCAGATCTACCCCTGCACTGCCGGAAGTAGCGTATTCGGGCAGTGGTAATCCCAATCCATTTGGAAACCGCTTTATGGGAACTGTTATTGAGTTCATGCTGCTTTAAAGAATGCGGCGACCCGATCTGCAATGGTTCGGGCTGCAGCTACTTTGCTCATACGCACCCAATTCTCAACGGAAGCAGCCTGCACCAAATGCAACTCATTATCTTCCCCACCAAATATTTTCTTAGATTCAGAGACATCGTTAGCCAGCATCCAATCACAACCTTTTCGGGCACGCTTATCAATGGCATTTTCCACAACATCCTCGGTTTCGGCAGCAAACCCCACCACTAGCGCTGGACGCTTATTGTCGTCACGCTTAGCAAGCGCGGCTAGAATATCAGGGTTTTTTTTAAGAGTAATGACTTGCTTATCTTTGTTAGACTTTTTGATCTTATGATCGGTCTGCTTTGCAATTCTCCAGTCAGCAACAGCGGCCGCACATATAGCAATGTCAACGGGAAGTGCTGACTCACATGCCTCAAGCATATCAACAGCTGATTTTACATGCACGGTTTCAACGCCTGCTGGGTCCGCCAGCGTTACAGGACCGCATATCAGGGTAGTTTTTGCTCCAAGAAGGGCTAATGCACTCGCTATAGCATGCCCTTGTTTTCCTGATGAATGATTGGCAATGTAGCGTACCGGATCAATTGGCTCATGCGTTGGCCCACTGGTCACTAGTGCCCGACGGCCAGCTAGAGGCAAATTAACATTACCTTTACCCAATACCGACCCGACCTTTCCTACTATTTCATCAATTTTAGCCATGCGACCTTCCCCAAACTCACCACAAGCCATTGAGCCTACATTTGGTCCAACTTGAAGCACCCCACGCCCTAGGAGTGTTTTCAAATTAGCACGTGTCGCTTCATGATCCCACATACGCACATTCATGGCTGGAGCTATCATAACTGGCTTGTTTGTGGCTAAAATTGTAGTAGTCGCCAAATCATCAGCTATACCGACCGCCATTTTTGCAATAAAATTAGCGGTAGCCGGCGCCACCAACAATAAGTCTGCCTCGCGGGAAAGTCGTATATGTCCCATCTCCACCTCATCTGTAAGTGAAAACAAGCCATCGTANACTTTTTGCCCTGANANTGCTGATAANGAGAGCGGTGTCACGAATTCNGNNCCGCCCTNTGTAAGCACACATGTAACAGNGCAACCGCTTTCTTGAAGCCGGCGAATCAAATCTGGNGTCTTGTAAGCCGCAATTCCGCCGGGAATTANCAGTAGTATACGTTTTGCANTGGACAAAGCTAGATGCCTCGAAAATTGAACAATNGCTGTAATTTACAGTGTATGAGTGTTAATAGGAAATNTATTTTTTCAAAAGCGNTTTTANNTTNTAGCGCAGNNCCAAAAAATTTNGNGTTATTCNAATAATANTCTATTTTTNAATTCTANTAATANCAGCANTTGTNCNGTAACTGCTATTTTTACAATATGCCCAANAAGTAGCCTGAANTAAAAGACGCTGCAGAAANAATAATTATACTGGTGATAAAAAATGCAATTCGATATCTANNGCGAGAACTAGAGAGGACAGACCAAAACTGCTCTTTNTTTGCGTGNCCGGCAGCATTTTCNTCTGCACGCTGTAACAGTGCATCAACGCGTGTAACCAAATGAGGCAATCGAAGGCAAANTGNTGAAAATTCCTCTACNCCCCCNAAAAGCNTNGCTTGCGGACCACGATTCCGTCGCATCCAACCTTCAATCAGTGGTCGGGCTAAAACCCANATGTTTGAGTCCGCATCGAGTTTGCGACCNACCCCTTCTGCAACCAGCATGTTTTTTTGCAACAAGAGAAGTTGCGGCTGAACTTCCATCTGAAAATCCTCTGCCGTCCTAAATAATCGAGCTAAGAGAACNGCGATTGATACTTGGTTCAATGGACGATCAAAAAGTGGCTCAGCGACCGCGCGCAAAGATAAAGCAAAAGCATCGCGTGATTGATTGGGTGGAACCAAACCTGCGTCAAAATGGATATCTGCAACCCTTTTGTAATCCCTCTGCAAGAAAGCCATCAACATATCCGCCAGATAGAAACGGGTCGCNCGGTCAAGACGTCCCATAATTCCAAAATCTACTGGTACCAACGTGCCTTCAGGGGTTACAAACATATTCCCGGGATGCATATCCCCATGAAAAAAACCATCGCGAAACACCTGTTGAAAAAAAACACCGGCAGAATTCTTTAAAATCTCNCGGCGATCAAGGCCTAACTGGCTGATTTTCTCTACATCGTCAATGCGAATACCATCAATCCACTCGATGGTAAGCACTCGTTCGCTAGTGCGATTCCAATCAACTTCAGGCACCTTGAACCCAACATCGCCTGCTGTNGCTAACGCTAATTCCGAGGCTGAAGCNGCCTCTAACCTTAGGTCCAATTCAGTATGCACTATGTCCTTAAACTGATTTACAACCGCCTTTGGCCTGTAGCGAGCAAAATTCGGCAGCATNGTTTCAACCGCGTTGGCCAACCAAATGAATAGATCGAGATCTTTNGCAAAAGCGGCCTCGACATCAGGTCGCAAGATTTTAACAGCGACCAATTGTCCGTCTACCGTCTTAGCTGAATGAACCTGCGCTATCGATGCTGCAGCAACTGGTTTGGGATTAAAGTGACTAAAAATTTCCTCAACTTTATCACCCAGCTCTCGCTCTAAAGTTTCTATTGCNAGCGAGCCATCAAATGCCGGCATACTGTCNTGTAAGAGGGCAAGATCGTCCGCCGCNTTATCACCAATAAGATCCGAACGAACGGCTAATGTTTGCCCAAATTTTACAAAACTCGGACCTAGTTCCTGAAGGGCNTCGGCCAAACGATGGCCNAGCCCGCCAGGCTGATCCCTGCGTCGAAACAAGAAAATTATAGCCCGCACGAAAATTGATTGTNTCTCTGAAGACGGCAAAACATCGTACCGACCGAGTACGCNTAGAACACGGATCAAACGAAAACAATTTACAAACGATTTTAACATGATTTCAAAAAGTATTTAAATTCGCCAAGCGGAATGCAAGGCAACCACGCCACTAGACAGATCCCTCCATGTGACACCACAAAACCCCGCATCCTCCATCATCAGTGCCAGTTCTGATTGGGTTGGAAAACGGCGGATACTCTCTACTAAATATCTATAGGATTCGGCGTCTTTTGCTACCCATCTTCCAAGGGTCGGCAAGACATTAAAAGAGTAGATGTCGTAAAGGTTGGCTAACCAAGGCAGAGTAACATGACTAAACTCTAGGCAAAGTAAATGGCCGCCTGGTTTCAGTACCCTCCGTGCCTCCCGAAGTGCCATATCTAGTTGGGTAACATTCCTGAGCCCAAATGCTACCGTATAGGAATCTGTGCTTCTGTCGTTGACCGGCAGTTGTTCCGCGTCGCCAACACACCAATCACATCCTGTTAGGAATCCATGGTCCAATGATCTATCACGACCTATGCTAAGCATGCTTTCATTTATGTCACATACTGTTACATTTCCCCCACCGGCCGATTTAAAACGCATTGCAATATCCCCAGTGCCGCCCGCAACATCCAAAAGCGTCATCGATGAAGAGGGACGGAGCCAATCAATGAGCGCATTCTTCCAAAGTCGATGTAAGCCCCCAGACATCAGATCATTCATCAAATCGTAACGAGGCGCCACAGAATTGAAGACGGACCTGACCAGTCTGGTTTTGTCCTCTAGAGGGACATCACGATAGCCAAATGAAGTCATATCTCGAGTTTTGTGCATGATCAGCCGCAAATCTTTTAAAGAATAAATACCATAAAATAGAACGATAGCCTACTGGCTTCAGCTTTGCTAGAAAAGCCATTATGCCAGAATTACCCGAAGTTGAAACTGTGTGTGCCGGACTCAAGCCAGCTCTTGAAGGGCAAAAGTTAATCGGTATCAAGCAAAGGCGCAAGGATTTGAGGTTTCCCCTTCCTACAAATTTTGTATCCACTTTATCAGGAAAAATTGTAAAAACAGTGCGCCGGCGCGCAAAATTTATATTGATATACCTAGACGGCGGCTTTGTCTTAATGATCCACCTTGGTATGTCAGGACGAATAACAATTTACCCTGACGATGTCCCTCCAGCAGGACGTCATGACCATATCGAATTTATAACCGAGAAAGGGATCACAATCCGATATTGTGACCCCCGGCGGTTTGGCTTTATGGATCTATTTCCAGCCAGCAGTTATGCCGAGCACCCCATGATAAGGCATTTAGGGCCCGAACCACTTACCGATAACTTTGATGTAATAAGTTTCAACAACAAGTTGAGCGGACGCAAGATACCCATAAAAACTGCACTTCTGGACCAGAGAGTTGTCGCTGGACTTGGAAATATTTATGCGTGTGAAGCACTATTCAAGGCCCGCATATCGCCCAGAAGGCTTGCGCATAACATCCCCGGCGAGCGATCGAAGAGGCTCGTGGCAGCAATCAAAGAAGTCCTACATGCTGCAATTATTGCCGGAGGATCTAGCCTTAAAGATTTTGCTGGGACCGACGGAAATCTTGGCTACTTCCAGACCCAATGGGCTGTGTATGGCCGAGCAGGGGAAAAATGTCATTCCATTTGCTGCAGGCGTGATAGGACATGGTATTGTGAGCAACCTATCAAGCGAATTGTGCAATCAGGGCGCTCTACTTTTTATTGTCCAAAGTGCCAACGGTAAGCGTAAGAAACATGGTTCAAAAAAGTTTTATAATACTTGGATTTATATCAATGTTGAGTGCATTAAATGCACATGCGGACTCTAGTGCTTTTCTACCCGGGTTTGAAGACATTCCCTTAATGGCGGGTCTCAAACCTCAAAAGAATAAAGATTTTATATTTGACACCCCAAGTGGACGCATAATCGAAGAAACAGCTTTTGGCCAATCATCGAGAGCTCAAGTTAGTCAATTCTACAACTCAACACTACCCGAGCTTGGCTGGAAAAAGATCGGTAATCGGATATTTGAGAGAGATGGCGAACGCCTTCATATTGAGTGTTACGGCCAAGACGGGGATCTGTCTGTGCGTTTTACATTAACCCCGGACAAATAATTACCCAAGATCCCGGTTGGATATAATAAAAGTTAGCCCAACACGTAACCTTAAACAACGCCCAAGTCAGCGTCAGAGGAAACCATTAGAAATGTCTTACGAACATATTGTTACAACAACACGGGGACCGGTAGGCATAATTACGCTCAACAGGCCCGATGCAATGAATGCATTGTGTGCCGATTTGATTGACCAATTATGTATCTCAATTGACGAATTTGAAAATGATCAATCTATAAGATCGGTGGTGCTTACAGGCGGTAATAAAATATTCGCTGCGGGCGCCGATGTTAAAGAGATGCAAGACAAAGGCTTTATAGATGTCTATTTGGCTGACTTCATAACCAAAGGTTGGGAACGAGTAGCAAGCTGCCGAAAGCCTATTATTGCTGCTGTCTCTGGATATGCGTTAGGTGGCGGATGTGAGTTAGCAATGATGTGCGACTTCATCCTCGCGGACGAAAGTGCGAAGTTTGGCCAACCTGAAATCACTATAGGCGCAATACCAGGTGCCGGAGGAACTCAACGGTTAGCCCGTGCTATCGGAAAGTCAAAGACAATGGAAATGTGCTTGACAGGGCGCATGATGGATGTGCAAGAGGCAGAGCGTTCAGGTTTAGTAAGTCGTATTATACCTTCGGGAGATTTACTTTCTGAAGCCGTTAAAACCGCGGAAACGATCGCATCAATGTCCCTACCCATAGCTATTTTGGCTAAAGAGTCAGTGAATCGTGCCTTTGAAACTTCTTTAGCAGAAGGGCTGTTGTTTGAGCGCAGGGCATTTCACTCAACATTTGCAACCAGAGATCAAAAGGAGGGAATGAGCGCATTTGTCGCGAAGCGTAAACCTAAGTTTAAAGATTGCTGACTTAACCATAAGCCTTGATGAAATGGCTTGAGAATTTGCCATAACTCGAAGCGCTTGACGGCGCGCGGTCAGCGGTCTATAAGCCGCAATCGCTCGTAATACATTATAACAGTAATTGCAATCACACATCATGGCAACAACAGCTTCTGTAAAAAAACGGATACGCCAAGCCGCAAAAAAAAGCGCGAAAAACAGCGCGCGGGTTAATCGTATACGTACGTTTGTCCGGAAGGTTGAGGAAGCAATTCTCAATGGTAATAAAGGTGACGCTTCGGAAGCCCTGAAGTTAGCTATGCCGGAAATGCATCGTGGTGTAAGCAAAGGCGTACTTCGTAAAAATACAGTTGCGCGAAAGTTATCGCGGTTAAACAAACGTATTCGTAATCTCAAAATCTAAAAAAATCCTAACAGTTTTCTAACCGAGTCGGACCCAACATCGCAAGACCATGGCGTATATAAGCTATTTTTTTTGGGAGTTGGCTAACTAACTCATCTTTTTTCCGCTCCGGTAAGACTAAAACCAACCCATATTGGGAGTCGTGAGGTTGTCAACAACTTTATTTTAGATTCTTTGCCTAATTACAGATGAAACCCATTGCAGTGCATTTGGGCGGTGTTTACAGTGTTGGTTCTGTCCTTCAGGGAGGTCAGTCAGCGTGAGAGCCTTGTAAGTTATATTTTTTTTGGTTTGTGACGAGGTATAAATAAACAAGAAGTAGCACGTTTAGAGAGTTTATAAGGTTGTTAAGGTGCAGATGCGCATGGTCGCGTAACAATGCGCGATTTATCACCCCATAGCACTCTAATTATGATGTCATCATGTTCTTACAACCGCGTGATTGTGTCTACTTTGCGAATGTATGTAGTGTCAGTCCGACCATTCCCTGACGAACAGTTTGTCATTTCGGGGCCTACGGGTCTGTTGGGGATACACAGTAGATGTCAGAATCTTTGCCTGCACAATGGGCTCGAATTCGAAGCCGACTGCGAGCTGAATATGGAGAAGCCGCCTACAGAAGCTGGCTGAAACCACTTACTTTGAGCGGAACCTCAGATGAGGTTGTTCAGCTAACTGTGCCAACTCGCTTCATGAGAGATTGGGTGGAGGCGCAATATGGCGAAAGATTATTAAGCCTGTGGACTAGTGAGAATACCTTAATTAAGAATGTTGATATTCTGCTTGAGGGTAGCGCTGCAGCGCAGCTAGTGGAAAGTCAAGCAGCAACGATGAAAACAGCAGCTATTACTGAAGCACGACAAGCAGATATTAGTGCTCCTTTAGACCCTCGATTTACTTTCGACAATTTCATTGTTGGAAAGCCAAACGAGTTAGCGTTTGCTGCCGCGCGACGCGTTGCCGAAGCGGCAACAGTTCCCTTTAATCCATTATTTTTATACGGGGGCGTTGGGCTTGGGAAAACGCATCTTTTACATGCAATCGCTTGGCATATACGGAAGCGAACCCCTGAACGCCGCGTGGTTTATCTATCAGCTGAGAAATTTATGTATCAGTTCATACGTGCACTCCGATATAAAGACACAGTGGCCTTTAAAGACCAATTCAGAAGCGTTGATGTTTTAATGATTGATGATGTCCAGTTTATTGCTGGAAAAGACAACACGCAGGAGGAATTCTTTCACACCTTCAATGCGCTAGTCGACCAAAACCATCAAGTGATCATCTCCGCAGACAAATCGCCAAATGATCTAGAGGGCATGGAAGACAGAATGAAATCACGCTTGGGCTGGGGCCTTGTCGCTGACATTCACCCCACGACTTATGAATTGCGGCTTGGAATATTGCAGGTAAAGGCTGAGCAGCTTGAGGCGGAAATACCTCCAAAGGTCATGGAGTTCTTGGCACACAAGATAACTTCCAATGTAAGGGAGTTAGAGGGAGCCTTGAATCGCATCGTGGCGTATGCAAATTTAGTTGGCCGATCGGTCAGTCTTGAAGGAACTCAAGAGGTTTTACACGATATACTTCGCGCAAATGAT
>PBCW01000067.1 GCA_002718015.1 Rhodospirillaceae bacterium | reverse complement strand
TGGCTTGGAAAATCAACAGATAAGTATGATTTACCTCGGCTTGGCGCTGCCGCATTGTTAGGTTTAAGCGGGTGTATGATAGTTATGGCCAATGCCTACTCAGTCTTTGTACTTTGCTTAGCCTTGTTTGGAATGCGTTTATTAGGTCAAGCGCTTCCAGGTCATATCGCAATAACTGCGATGGCGCGTTGGTTTTCGGCGGAGCGCGGGCGTGCGATTAGTATCGCAACGCTTGGGTATCCTGTTGGTGAGGCCTTGCTACCAATTCTTGTTGCTACGTTCTTAACGCTAATGACTTGGCGTGAGATTTGGGCATACGCTTCCCTTGTTATGCTGATCATTCTGCTGCCTGCCATGCTCTGGAGTAGCCATCTTTTACGATCACGTAATCTCGATCAGCATCAAGAATTGTTACCCGAAAAGAAAAACAAACAATTGAAGAGTTGGACCCGTGCGCAAGTGCTGCGTGACCAACGGTTTTACATGTTGTTGCCTGGTCTTCTCGCCCCTCCTTTCATTATCACAGGCATTTTGTTTCATCAGGTCCACCTTCTCGAAATGAAGTCATGGTTACTCTCCGAATTTGCTGCTTGTTATCCATTCTACGCAATAAGTGCGACGATAGTTACTCTAGTGGCCGGATGGATGGTAGATCGTTTTGGTGCGGTGTATCTATTGCAGTTTTACTTGTTACCCCTTGCTTTCGGCCTTGCCCTGATAGGCTGTAGTGACGAATTCTTTGTAGCTCCAGTATTTATGACCTTAATCGGTGCTTCGGCTGGGGGCGCAACTGTTCTATTTGGAGCTTTATGGGCTGAAATGTATGGCACTGATAACCTTGGATCTATTCGATCTCTGAGCGTTACGCTACAGGTGTTTTCAACTGCTGTTGCGCCAGCATTGATAGGAGCGCTGATTGATATTGGCATTAGATTGGAAACACAACTAATAGTCCTCTCTGTATATGTATTTATTTGTGTCGCTGGCTTCGGCTGGATGAGGCGGACCCTCTCAATCAGACAGTCGCCACCAAGCCATGTATAAAGACAACCGTAGCACGTACCAGGATGTGAACTAGGAATAGCCGTTAACTTTAATTGTATGGGCTCTCTTAATAATGAATGAACATATCTACAGTGAGTCGGACTGGATGCAGAGCCTGATGCGGGGGGAGCAGCCAAGTGACAAATCCCTACGCGAGCACCTTTTATTAGTGCATCGTAGTCATCCCGGCTTTACAGAATCCTGTGCCCTAAAGTGCCGGGACAGTTTGGGCCGTAATAGTTACGAATTACTGGCAAGCGTTGTCGATCCAAAACGACACTCGCATATTCTTGATCTCGCTTGCGGCAGTGGTGTTTTACTTGAAGTATGTCGACAGCGGTGTGGGCCAAAATCAGAATTAACTGGTGTCGATATGAGTCCTGAGGAGCTGGTATTAGCTCGACAACGCAACCCCCATTTGGAAAATAGTTTGCATGTGGGCATGGCACAAAACCTCCATTTCATAGGTGATGATTTCTTTGACGTTGTTCTTTGTCATTGGGCTTTGACACTGATGGACCAAGTTCCTTTGGTGTTAAGGGAAGTTAAGAGGGTGCTAAAAAAGAATGGGGTTTTTGCAGCTATTGTTGATGGAGACCCCGAAACTGCACCAGGGTATGCTGAGTTACACAAGATCATTTATTCTTTTGTTAATCAGCAGTACCCCAATTACGGTGGGACCGATTTGGGTGATCCTCGTGTACGTGAGGGGGTATCTCTCGAACGGCTTGCCAAACAAACTTTTACTGATGCGGAAGTGAAAATCGAGCCTATGGTCTTTTGTTTGGATGCCACACCTGATGTCTTAGCAAGGGAGGTGGCGGGGTTCTTCTACGCATCGTTTGTAGTAAGTCTCCAAGAACAGGATCATATGTTAGAGCAGCTTGAGAGATTTTTTACGAAGCAAGGGAAGGGTAATAGATGCAGTTTTTCTCTGCCAGTTAATAAGCTTGTAGTTTGCCTGTCACCAGATATTGATAGAGGCTAGTTTTGGGGGTTAAGAAATTTTCACTAACCCTTGTCCTTTGCTAGCGAGCCTTTAACCTTTCTTGTGGTTGTTTGGTTGTCGGGTAGTGCAGCCTAGACTCAGCTCCTAGGGCGAATGTATAATTATGATCATATGATAAGAGCAGTATTTTAGTTTCCCTGTTGCCTGAAAGGGCGTGTCATGGCTGCGAACCAGATTTCCGGACGATCCGCATTTCTTACCCTGCTAAAAGCTCAAGGTGTTTCCCATCTTTTTGGTAATCCTGGAACTACAGAGCTGCCAATTATGCATGCTCTTAAGGACCACCCAGATCTAACCTACGTTATGGGCATGCATGAAGCGATTGTTGTTGCGATGGCTGATGGGTATTCCCGGGCAACGGGTGAGTTAGTTGCGTGCAACGTGCACGTGGCGCCAGGTCTCGGCAATGCCATGGGTTCACTCTACAATTGTAAGTTTACTGGAACGCCATTGATAATAACCGCGGGACAACAAGAATTAGGACATGGCTTGACAGAGCCGTTGCTTTACGACCCGTTGGTGCCGATGGCACAGCCTTTGGTTAAATGGGCTACTGAGATTACTCGCCTCGAAGACATGCCACGTATCATACACCGTGCCGCTAAGATCGCCTTAACGCCACCCACTGGCCCCGTTTTTCTATCTTTGCCTGGTGATATTCTGAACCACAAAACTGGAATTGAAATTGGTTCGATAACTCGCATAGATACTCGGAATAGGCCGTCAAGAGAGGCATTGGCCAGTGTTGCTGAGCGCATACTCCGTGCTGAAAATCCGGTAGTCATTTGTGGTAATGAAATCGTGACGAGCAACGCATTGATCGAGGCTGCGGACTTTGCGATAACGCTGGGAGTTCCGGTTTATCAGCAAACAGTACCCTATGGTTCGCATTTTCTTTCTGAAAAACCTTGTTTTATGGGTGCACTTTCACGCAACCAGAGGCAGGTCCGGTCAATTCTAGAGGCTTTTGACCTGATGATTGTGTTGGGAGCTGATGTTCTGCGTATGTCGGTTTGGGATGATGTTGATCCTATGCCTGCCGATCTTCCCATTATACAGATTGGTTTGAATGATTGGGAGATGGGTAAGAATTATCCAACTGAAATTGCGATTGGCAGTGATATCTGCGAAACACTCCGAGCGTTGACCCCTGTGTTAAAAGAAACGGGCGGCACCGCTTTAGGCATGTTGGCGAAAGAGCGTCTAAAAGCTCTCTCAAACAAAAATTGGTCTACAAAACGGACGAAACTCGCACACCGAATATTTAATGAAGGCAGTGGTATTCCAATCAATCCCGATTGGCTTATGCTGCAAATAACAGAAGTATTGCCCAGCAATACTATTATTGTAAATGAAGGATTAACCGCGGCACGGTTTCTCAATGACCTCTGGCCATATCGTGAGAGGCATGATTATCACGGACTTGCGTCTGGGGGCATTGGTTGGGGTATGGGGGCCGCCGTTGGGGTTCAATTGGCCCATCCAAGAAGACCCGTTTGTGCGATTATAGGTGACGGTAGCTCAATGTATAGCATCCAAGCGCTTTGGACCGCGGCCAACCATAAACTTCCCATGACATATATTATTGTAAACAACGGCGGCTATAGAATTATAAAGCAGCGACTTGTAGCATTTCATCAAAATGATAACTTTATTGGTATGGACTTCAAGAATCCTGAGGTTGATTTTACAACGCTTGCGATGTCTATGGGGGTCGAAGCTCGCCGCATAGAAGATCCCTCAGATTTAAGAGAAGCGCTTGAAAGTGCTTTTGCTAATAAAAAAGGCCCAAATTTAATTGAAGTTATGTGTGACAGTAGTTTNTAAAAATTTAAAAACNGACTCTCTCGGANGAGAAGATGAGAAAATAGAACGAGAATTATCTCGTATTAACTTTAAAGTAGGCTAGCTCAAAGAGCCAANTGGCATTTGATTGAACGTTGGTTTTTTTTGTCAAATAAAATAGTCAAAAACACAAAACTTAGCTGCATTTGCGNCGTAGTATAANGAACAAAAAAAGGCGGCAGGTGCAACCTNAACGTTGAGGTNTTGTGTACCAAACAATTGATATTGGTGTGCAGGTGTCATATNTAGGTCATAACCTACCCACGCGTACTAATCCGGGCCGGCCGGGTTGATGTTAGGAGGAAAGGAAATCATATGCTCACTTTACTATCTCCNGCAAAAAAACTTGATATGGGGCCTGTTACGATCGGTGTTCCTATTACTCAACCGCAGTTATCTGATGACATGGTTGAACTAGCAAGTATTGCCAAAAAGCAGACAGCTTCTGATTTAAAAGAACTCATGCACATAAGTGACAAATTAGCCGCCATTAATTATGANCGNTTCCAAGCGTTCAATCTGGANANTAGGNGTAATAGTGCAANGCCAGCTGGTTTCGCATTTGACGGAGATGTTTATTGNGGGTTGCATATAGAGAGTCTTTCAAAAGATACGTTGGCTTATGCGCAAANCCACTTGCGCATCCTCTCAGGCCTTTACGGGCTTTTGCGACCNTTGGATGCGATACAGCCCTACCGNCTNGAGATGGGTGCTANGTTGAAAAATCATAGGGGGAAGTCCCTTTATGAGTTTTGGGGGACGCGCATCGCGGATAAATTGAATNCTGATTTNGCCGANCANAATGACGCGACTGTGGTCAATCTTGCTTCAAATGAATATTTTAAGGTGGTTGATCGAGATGTNTTAAAACANCCCGTGNTTTCTGCCAAATTCCTCAATATCAAAAATGGCACACCCCGGTCTCTTATGTACTATNCTAAACATGCGCGCGGNGCGATGGCGCGTTGGATCATGGAAAATCGTGTTGACCGGGCCGAAGGCTTAAAAGATTTTAATTCAGACGGATATACGTTAGACGCACCCGCATCCAATGAGTTTGAACTGGTTTTCTCAAGACCTCAGCCGCCCAAAAAAAATCAATGACACAGCAAATATCATAAAACCATGGTATGGACTTACCAGTGTTAGGTTAATTGTGGGGTTCATGCAAAGTAAAAAATAGAGGCTAGTTCTTAAGCATATGATCGAATGCCGATAATGAAGCTTTTGAACCCTCACTCATTGCTACTACAATTTGCTTGTACGGGACGGTCGTCACATCTCCGCAAGCAAAAATTCCCTTAACATTGGTTTCACAGCGATCGTTAATGACGATTTCGCCCCACTTAGTGGTTTTTACCAAGTCCTTAGCAAATTCGCTATTTGGCACTAATCCTATTTGAACAAAAATTCCTGATAAATTTAACTTTGTAATCATCTTCGTGTCACGATCAATATACTCAATGCCCGTAACCTTACCATTAGCAGCTAAAACCTGCTTTGTTTCTGCATTTTTTATGATTTTGATTTTTTCTTTATTGCTAGCTTGGTCAACTAATATCTGATCAGCCTTTAATTCGGGCAAAAACTCCAAGACGGTAACTGAATTAACAATATTCTCAAGATCAAGTGCGGCCTCCATGCCAGAATTACCCCCTCCGACCACTGCTACATCCTTGCCTTTGTAAAAGGGGCCATCGCAGTGTGGGCAGTATGCAACGCCGTTTCCAATATTTTCTTTTTCCCCCGGGCAACCTAGTTCACGCCATTTAGCGCCACTAGCAATGACGATTGTTTTCGTTTCAATTATCTCACCGGATGAAATATGGATTAGTTTTATCTCTCCGTCCTCAATTTTCGTTACTCTTAAATGCTCCTTCAAGGTGATCTCATAATCTTGCATGTGTGAGAGCAAGTCGGAAGTAAGATCTGGGCCCGTTGTTTTTGAGACTGAGATAAAGTTTTCTATCCCCAGTGTATCCTTAAGCTGGCCACCAAGCCGGTCTGTAATAATTGTCACCTTCAACCCTTTACGTGCTGCATATATAGCCGCTGACACTCCAGCTGGACCCCCGCCAATTATAGTTACATCCTGTAATGGCAATTCTGATTTTAGGTGTATTGGTTCATCACTCGGAACTCGTTCTAACAAACGATCGACCAATGTAGAGGGGTCAATTTTTCCGTTCGCAAAAATATCACCATTGAGAAAAACTGTTGGTACTCCCTGAATGTTCCGGTCTTCNATTAACTTCGGGAANAGACCCCCATCAATCATTTCAGAGCTGATCAGAGGGTTTAAGCTACTAAATTGATTNAGGGCTTGCACAACATCCGGGCAGTTGTGGCAGCTNAGACTCACAAANACNTCAAACTTAAGGGGGGTATCGATACTNTTGATNAGGNTTTTGAGNCTTTCATCTAANTTACTNGGTGTGCCAGTGGTGTTGAGCACCGCCAAAATCAAAGAGTTGAATTCGTGCCCGCTTGGAATGCCGGAGAATTGAATNCCGGTTTCNTGTCCATCGANTTCGAGTAAAAAACTGATTGGGCNGCGCAGNGTNTTGGNGGNATCGCGNNCNTCAACAGNCAGCCTTTCACTTGTGCTGGCAACCTCAGATAGGAATGTNAATANTTCCTCACGCCTCTCATGCACACCCTTTTGCAATACAAAAACCAAGTCGCTTTTCATTGCCGCAGTGTAGGTCGTAAGNGCGCTCTTNATTTCTTGTGTTAACATATGCGGNTTTCACTGCCCCTGATGAACNATTAAAAGNCACACACGCCCCAACAAAAAANCCGNGACNTGTGNGCCGTNATTTNCTACCNACGCATGNTTTNTCGNCTAGATTTTACCGACAAGATCTAAGCTTGGCGTTAANGTTTTCTCNCCCTCTTCCCACGCTGCTGGGCANACTTCGCCATCATGATCCGCAACGTATTGTGCCGCTTTAACTTTACGAACCATATCTTTGGCTGAACGCCCAATGCCCAAGTCGTGAATNTCACATACTTTGATTATTCCTTCAGGGTTTGCCAGGAATGTGCCTCTCAATGCAACACCCTCTTCCTCGATCATTACTCCAAATCCNCGTGTTATGGCTCCTGTTGGATCACCAATCATTGGNTAATTCAGTGTGCCGATGGCATCGGAAGTATCATGCCAAGCCTTATGGACAAAATGNGTGTCCGTCGAAACGGCATACACCTCCACGCCTAACCCTTTNAGTTCGTCATACTGTTTTGCCATGTCNTCTANCTCAGTTGGACAAACAAATGTAAAGTCTGCCGGATAAAAAAGAAAGATCGACCATTTCCCNTTGACGTCATTGGAAGACACTTCCTTGAATTCGCCTGAATGGAACATTTGNGCGCTNAATTCTGGAATCGATTTGTTNATCATGTTCATTTTTGCCACCTCATTAAGCCTGAAAGATTTGTAACACTACAAAANCACGTAATAATTAGAGCTTTTTTCATAATGATCAAGAAGAGCATGCTTTGAAAGCGNCTTATTTTCATTATATCACTTGGAAAAATCAATNGACATTTNNTCATGATAGNAGGCTTTTTTCATACGACGTNTGCCAANATTAAAACAACTTCAGTATCTTTCCGCGTTGAGTATTCANNGCCNTTTTGGTCTTGCTGCNGAAGCATGTCATGTGACTCAATCAANTTTGAGCTTGGTTATNCGTGATCTTAAGCAAGTCCTAGGCATACANGTCACCGAGCGNAGTAATAAGAAAGTGATTATGACGCCNTTTGGAGACAGCTTANNTANAGCCGCAAANGACGTGCTGAGTCGTGCTGAAGATCTAGTCGATATGGCAAAGGGGGCNATCACTCGGTTGACAGGTNCCGTGCGTTTGGNTGTCATACCANCTAAAGGNCCATATCTGCTACCAAACATTCTGNCTGNTTTACAGCAAAGCCACCCAAAGCTTGAATTGGACCNTAGGGAAAATTTTACAGANCATCGCTTAAGTGAGCTCAGTAACGGCGAGTTAGATGTTCTATTACNGGCATTGCCATTCGAAATTGGGAGCGCGAAAGAATTACTCTTATTTGANNACNGTTTTGTNTTNGTTTGCNCGAGAGGTCATNGTTTATNAACTCGTGATTCGNTAAAAANANGTANATTGGTTGATGAGAAACTCCTTTTTCTTGAGGATGGACATTGTCTAAGGCGTCATGCCTTGGAGGNTTGTAGTTTGGTAAACANANNAAAAAGNAGAAAACTNGAAGCAACTTCTATGNTNACGTTGGTGCAGATGGTTTCGTTGGGGCTTGGCTTGCCCCTACTACCTTAACTCGCAATTGATGTTGGCATTACAAAAAGGTTAAACATAGCGCTGGTTCCGTTGTCCAAGTCAGNCGGTATTCGAAAAATTGGACTTGTTTGGCGAAAGACTTCAACNNGGGNCGAAGAGTTTCGATTGCTCNGCAAAGAAATGTTGAGAATATCCGCAAAGTCCGGATGAAAANTTNGCATGCNAATGCTNTTTGACCATANTTCGCAGATTTGCNGGCATTAGTCACTCGTAACNGTTANTTCACAAANTNAAANATCTAAAACTCCCACATNCGGTTTGAGTATCGATTGAATGCNGTNACCTCNNGGGGCACTATTTCCTGTTTTGTGTCATAAACATTCGAGTTCAACCAGTTAATCTCGCTTTNCTCATCCGAGCATATAGTCCACCATACNCTNCCATTTGGAAGTCCAGCTGGGCGCCAACGGTATCCTCGATCGCGTAATAAATCCTTTTTGTGGAATGGAGCATCAAAAGCGCAAATAAGGTATTCGANTTNTTGAGCCGCTGCTCGAACAACCTCTAAAACCGGCCTGCCTGATTTTGGTAANGTTTGNGCAAGNATAGCTAAGCACGCCTCACAATCTGCTAATGCTGTNTGGCCNTCGTAAAACCAACCAAATTGCGCCCCTATGTAATCCAGCTTGCCGGCAGCGTATCCCTCGCGGAGCCAATCAACGGCGCGGAAAGTACAAGCCCACGGTTTNTTTGAGAAGCAAGGCCAATGTTTTTCAACCATTATTCGATCAAATTGNGCGTTGTGTGCAAAAATGATATCCGTGTCTNTAACGATATTATCTACGGCAGAATTATCTATTNTTTTCCCACGAACCATTTGGTCGGTTATACCAGTAACTAAACTTGCNTCTTCCGATATNGAAGTGCAAGGCTCCCGCAGCCCTTCGAATGACATCTTTTTGCAGACANTAGTGATGCNATTATCTTCTGGGTCATATTCAAAAGGTAGCATTGCCAGCTGAATTACATCATCGTTTTCCAGGGAAAGCCCAGTGGCTTCGACGTCAAGCACAACTCCATGCTTGACCTTCGAGCTAGACGNNCGATTGAACATGTCGGGTATTTTCAGTCGGCGTAAAACTCTCCAATCTTCTTCANGTATCCCATTGTTGTTTTTTATTATGTCTGANACTTCAAAGTCGAAGTTTGGGAATTCGTTGCTCATGAGGTCAGTTCCTCAGATTAAAAATGATTAAGTGAAAGNGTGGCTATGATTTGTGGGGAAGGAATGCGTGCTCTTAAAAATNTTTGTTGAAACNAATGAAAGGATGCTTTTANGNATTANNTTTTNANAATCCNTGGATAATACCACACNTCNNNNATATAAGTGGAANCCTATTTTTNTANATTGGGCGGTTTGCACTGTATCTCTAACNACCCTTACGTTACATGGTAAATTTCGATGGAGGTTGCGGGTTGTTTGANGGATTTGAGTCGTGTTTTTTCAGACTTTCAATGAGACCTTCNTTAACCAGAGGTGCNAAGTCAATCTCAAGTGCATCTGCCTTGTNTTTTTCATAGATCTCATCGCCTTCTACGTAACAAGAAAAAGANTGCATGAATTTCTTAACTTTTTTTGGGTCAGCNAGAGTGGCTTTNGTCCATCTATAGAGCGGCTGATTAGTTTCGCCTGATCCCTCGGCCAACGCGCAATATTCTGAGAAAGCATCGTATTGGCATTTGAGACAAGCTTGATGCTTTGAGAGTATTTTGTTTAAAGGAGCAAGAGAAGCACCAATTGGATCTTCACGGGCAACTTTNGCTCTNTNTTCACTCAGAAAGATTCGTATCTGGTATTTCCATTGTTTTGTCATCAGTAATCCCATTTTATGAAGATNAGTGTGGTTCTAGTGATACGGACAGCATATTTTACGTGCAGNTACTAAACATATTTNTTTGCGGCCTCAGCGGACTGCTGATGNNNATTACNTAGCTCAANAGCATTCTACNCNTGTTAGANGAAGACACCAAACTTACCTTNTACAAAAATTCAANTTAGATAGCATTTACAAGTTTCATCAAAAGTAACGTATTTTANGAGCTTTTATCTCCATGAAGATTACGGTTCGCATGTTGCCCGCAACTGGCAATGGATGCAGACAGGTAAATCCCTGAAAAAGGTTCAAAGGTCACTTCCACTTTGTTTGTCAATGTAATCCAAGAGCTAATATCTGCCGTTAATCTAATAGCGTATGCGCATCGGTTGCGAGGCCTTCACAGTACTTTTAGCAATCAGGAAAAATCGAGAATCCGCTTCATGTCAAACCAAATTGTATGGTTTAAACGAGATCTTCGTACCAAGGACCACGCGCCGTTATTAATGGCTTCTAAGGTTGGTCCCGTCTTACCTTTGTATATCGTAGAACCAGACCTTTGGAGACAGGCCGATAAATCTGCCCGCCAATGGTTGGTCGCCTCGAACGCCTTACAAGAGTTACAGGGTGAGCTAGCCGTCTTGGGTAGCCCTCTTATTATACGCATTGGTGCAGTTACCGATGTCTTATCTGAAATTAAGGCGCAAACAGGTATTGGAGGCTTATGGTCTCATGAAGAGACTGGCAATGGCTGGACCTATGACCGAGATCTTGCCGTTGCCGCATGGGCTCGCTCTGAGGGTATTCCTTGGCATGAATATCCCCAGTTCGGTGTTGTGCGAGGCCTTAAAGACAGAGCCGGGTGGAGCAAGAGTTGGGACAAGTTCATGCAACATCCTGTGTCGGCCCAACCAGCCGGCCTAAAGAGCGTAACAAAAGAAATGCAGTCCGTTTGTATCCCAAAGCCTGACGTGCTTGGATTAAAAGCAGATGGGGTCTTTGACGCACAACTGGGGAAACGGTCGCGCGGTTTAGCGCTTGTGCAAAGCTTTCTCAACTGCCGAGGAGCACGATACCATAAGGAAATGTCTAGTCCTTTGACGGCAGGAAAGAGCTGTTCGAGGCTTTCAGTTCACCTGTCTAACGGCACTGTTTCTCTGAGGGAAGTCAGCCAAGCTGCCTCGAAACGACAGAAATATATTGCATCATTGCCATGTGAGGAACGCGGTGACTGGGGGCGTGCAATAAGGGCTTTTATTGGGAGGTTGCATTGGCATTGTCATTTTATGCAAAAGTTAGAAAATTCACCGTCACATGAATTTCAAAATGTTCACAGAGGGTTCGATAAATTACGTGGCAGAGGGTTTGATGAGACCCTCTTCGATGCTTGGGCTGCAGGTAAAACAGGCTTCCCTTTCATAGATGCTTGTATGCGTTCTTTGAAGGCAACCGGTTGGATTAATTTCCGAATGCGAGCGATGCTTACCTCCTTTGCTTCGTACCATCTGTGGCTGCATTGGCGTGAACCCGGCCTTCATCTGGCAAGATTCTTTAATGATTATGAGCCTGGCATACATTGGAACCAAATACAGATGCAAAGCGGAACGACGGGCATCAATACGGTGAGAATATACAACCCTGTCAAACAATCGTGCGATCAAGATCCTCACGGGGAATTTATTCGGCATTGGGTGCCAGAGTTATCAAGTGTGCCAGAAAGCTATATCCACGAACCTTGGCGAATGGGTCCGCTTGAACAAGAGGCAATAAAATTACAACTCGGTAAAGACTATCCTCTCCCAATCATTGATCATCTTGTTGCGGCTAAGAGGGCAAGGGAGCTGATATATGCAATTAAAAGAGAGCCTCTTTTTCAAGAAGAAGCAGACGTAATTTTGAAACGCCACGGGAGCCGCAAGTTACGCAAAGTGGATCGCCGAAGAAAAGCAAATTTGGTTACAGCATCCCGCAATGATCAACCCACCTTTGATTTTTAGTCAAGATGCTAGCGCTTTTATTTTTCTAGGCTTTTTTCAATTGCTTTTCGCACTTTTGCAGACGTTGGTTGTGTCGGTGAAGAAAACCAATCTATCAGCAAGCCGTCGCGATTGATCAGGTATTTGTGAAAGTTCCACCTCGGCTTAGCTAGGCTGCCGAGTTGTGTTTCCGCCCAGGCATAAAATGGATGGCGTTTTTGACCTGTAACGGGCGTCTTCTCGGTCATTGGAAATGTTCGACCATAATTAACATCACAGAAGGACTTAATTTCTGCATTTGAGTCGAATTCTTGGCCGCCGAAACTACTGGATGGTACAGCAATAACTACTAACCCCTTTTGCTTATATGACTCCCAAAGGGCTTGCAACGATTTGTACTGAGATGTGAAACCACAATGTGACGCCGTGTTAACCAATAATATCGCCTTTCCTTTATATGCGTCGAGGGGCAAACCGCGGCCATCTATCGATTTGAAGGAGAATTGATAGGCTGTATCGCGAGCTTCAATTGCTTTGGCAGGCATCAAATTAAATAGAGCGATGAGAAATGTTATAAGACGCATTGGTATTGTTCGCTATTCGACGTAGTTGCTTGTGCATGTGACTGATGTGTTTCTTTTCCTCTAATATTTCAACTGCTGTTATTGATTCGGCCACCTTCCTTGCTACAAATCAGAACGGTATCCCAATTAATTGAGAGTCTGGCAATTAATTGCTTACATTTTTTTTAAATAAAAAATATGTACGTATCTATTAGCGACAATGGCAGAGGAAACAGTGACCCCAACTGAAATTAAATTAACCCGGGATAAGTCAAAAATTATTATCAGCTGGCCGGATGGGGATAAGGCAGAGTTATCTGCTCTTCTATTACGGCAGCGCTGTAACTCAGCTCGTTCCAAGCGAGCCCGTATTGATTGTACAGAGGAGCCGACTACAGAAGGTTTAACAATTTCAGAAATACGCTCCGTGGGACTTTATGCGATCAACCTAGTTTTCTCTGATGGACACGACCGTGGAATTTACCCTTGGTCCTACCTGAAAGAATTGAGTTACGAACGAATAATGCATAGCGTGGCAGATAAGGCATACGATCGGGCATATTCGATGGCTTAAGCGATCATGTTAATTAGAATTCGGCGTGTCGTCGCGCCTTGGCAAGGGGTAAAAAAGGAAATGTTATGGATGAAATAGGCACTGGGACAGAGACCTTTGACTGTGATGTGTTGGTGATCGGTGGCGGCACTGCAGGTCCGATGGCCGCGTATAAGGCTAAACGCAAGAATCCCGAGGCAAAGGTTGTTTTATTGGAGAAGGCCCACGTTAAACGCAGCGGAGCTATTTCAATGGGCATGGACGGATTAAACAACTCCGTTATTCCCGGCTATGCAACACCGGAACAGTATACCAAGGAAATTACTGTTGCAAATGACGGGATAGTAAATCAGGCGGCAGTCTATCGATATGCTCAAAATTGCTATGAAATGATACAGGAGCTTGACTCATTCGGTATTCGGTTTTTGAAAGATGAGACAGGCAACTTCGATGTTAAAAAAGTTCATCACATTGGCACTTATGTTTTACCGATGCCAAACGGTGATACGGTCAAAAAGGCGTTATATCGACAACTTCGTAAAGCGCGTTTGTTGATGACTAATCGTTATATGGCAACGCGTCTCTTAACTGGTAAAGACGGTCGTATTGCGGGAGCTATTGCTGTAAATACCCGTGACGCTACTTTTTTGGTGATCAGAGCTAAATCGGTCATTCTTTGTATGGGGGCTGCTGGCAGACTAGGCTTGCCCACTTCTGGCTACTTGTATGGCACTTACGAAAATGCGGCAAATAGCGGGGATGGATATGCAATGGCTTATCATGCGGGGGCCGAGCTTTCTAACCTAGAATGTTATCAAATTAATCCCTTAATCAAAGATTACAATGGGCCGGCTTGCGCATATGTCGCAGGACCATTTGGAGGATTTACGGCTAATAGCGAGGGAATGCGCTTCATTGAATGTGACTATTGGAGCGGCATGATGATGCAAGAGTTTTATAATGAACTGCAAGGGGGAAAAGGCCCAGTTTTTCTGAAACTTGATCATCTTCATGAAAAAACCATCGAAGAAATCGAGAGCACACTTCACAATGTGGAGCGGCCCACCCGGGGAAGGTTCCAGCATGGTCGTAAGGTTGATTATCGTCACGAAATGATTGAGATGCATATATCGGAAATTGGTTTCTGTTCAGGCCACAGTGCGTCGGGTGTATTCGTAGATGAAAATGCGCGCACAACTGTACAGGGTCTTTATGCGGCTGGGGATATGGCAAGCGTTCCTCACAATTATATGTTGGGGGCTTTCACCAATGGTTGGTTTGCTGGAGAGGAT
>PBCW01000066.1 GCA_002718015.1 Rhodospirillaceae bacterium | reverse complement strand
CCTATATGGCAGATGCCTATGCGCAACTAACTGGAGAAATTGGAGTAGCCCTGGTAACAGCTGGGCCCGGTTTCGCCAACTCTTTATCTCCCCTTTATTCTGCCAAGTTAGCAGAGAGCCCGGTTTTACTNCTAAGTGGGGACTCACCCAGAGCTGCCGACGGCAAAAATGCTTTTCAGGAGCTAGATCAAGTCAGTGCNTCNTCCCCAGTTACAAAATACTCTTGTCGGTCCAAAGGTGTCGATANANTCAGCNAAGAAATAGCCAATTGTATTCGCNTTGCGAAATCGGAAAGACCTGGTCCAGTACATTTGGCTCTTCCCTTTGACAATNTGACTAANTTAGCGACCAAACCTANCAAAGCNAGNCAAGNGGCCTTTATACCTANNNGCAAAAAGCCCTCCCTTGAAATAATAAATACAATTGTCCACGCCANCAAAAACGCNGTTACTCCCATNATACTTACCGGACCTATGCTCAATCACAGTCGCACTGGTAACTTGCATGATATCTTGTCGGAAGCTTTAGATGCTCCCACNATCAACATGGAGAGCCCTCGGGGGNTCAAGGATCCGTCTCTTGGAAAATTTGCTTCTACGCTGGTGAAATCCGATTTGGTCCTTTTAATTGGGAAGCGTCTCGATTTCACTTTGGGCAATGGCCAACCGCCGATCTTCTCCCCTAAATGCCACTTTATTATCGCAGACCCGGATCAAAAAGAANTGCAAAAAGCAGAGNAAATGCTCGGGAACAAGATATACGCCGCGTTCGTTGCAAATAGCNCTGCCCTTGCAAAATCTTTGTGCCAGACAAAATCTTCAACAGATCGCAAAGCCTGGCGCAAAGAAGTAAATGCTGCTATTGCATATTGCCCCACCTCCAGGAACACCACTGAAGGCATCCATCCAGCAGTAGTAGGGGAAACAATTCAAACAATTTTAGATGGCGTAAATGATCCAATACTCATCGTTGATGGTGGCGAATTTGGCCAGTGGGCGCAAGCTACAATCCGTTGCCCCACGCGAGTAATCAACGGGCCGTCCGGGGCTATTGGCGGNGGCCTCTGTTATGCCTTTGCAGCAAAAATCGCGCGACCTGAGTCTACTGTTATTGCCCTGATGGGCGATGGAACAGTCGGATTTCATTTTGCAGAATTCGAAACTGCATCCCGTTACGGTGCAGATTTTATAGCTATTATTGGCAATGATGCGCGTTGGAATGCGGAATACCAAATACAGCTTCGCGATTACGGCAGTCGAAGAGCCTACGGCTGCGATTTAAGACCAACGCCTTACGATCAGGCNGCTATAGGCTTNGGTTGCCATGGTGCACTNATCAAAAATTCTACCGACCTTNAANATGCACTGGAAAATGCCCTTACNAGTGGTATGCCAGCCTGCCTCAATNTCATNATTGAGGGTCTACCGGCTCCCTAAACCTATAGTTNACGGCATNANTCACATTACCCGGATCAATGAAAAAACAAACAATGCGTTAACCAGTGAATGCTTGAATGCCAGTTTGAGCACGACCAAGAATTAACGCATGAATATCTGCGGTTCCCTCTAGGGTATTGATGGCTTCCATGTTTCCTAAATGACGAATAATATGATACTCGTCTATGATACCGTTTCCGCCATGCATATCTCGACAGTGCCGAACCACCTCTAANGCTTTCCCGGTCGAGTTGCGTTTTACAAGACTAATCATTTCCGGAGACGCTTTATCCTCATCCGCCAGGCGGCTAACACGAAGAACCGCCTGCAAACCAATAGAAATTTCAGTCTGCATATCCGCGAGTTTTCTTTGGATCATC
The DNA here is from genome assembly GCA_002718015.1 of Rhodospirillaceae bacterium. Lineage (GTDB taxonomy): Bacteria > Pseudomonadota > Alphaproteobacteria > UBA8366 > UBA8366 > UBA8366. The sequence goes on along the minus strand of PBCW01000066.1, from coordinate 14,697 downwards.
TGATTTGCGGCCAGCGGTCTGCCGAATTGTTTGCGATCAATGACGTATTGGCGCGTTGCCTGCCAACAAAATTCAGCGGCCCCAAGGGCTCCCCAACAAATACCAAATCGTGCATTATTTAAGCAAGTTAGGGGGGCGCCAAGCCCATTCGCGTTTGGCATACGATTTTCCTCAGGCACAAACACATCGTCCATCATGATAAAACCAGTTGGAGAGGCTCTAACGCCAAACTTACCCTCAATCTTTGGAGTTTCTAATCCCTTCATGCCCCGTTCNAGTATANAGCCACCGATACTGCCGCTATCATCCCGAGCCCAAACAATCAATAGATTAGCGATGGGTGAATGAGTTATCCAAACCTTTGTGCCATTCAATTTATAACCACCATCACAACTTTTTGCTCGGGTTTGCAGAGCTCCAGCATCCGACCCATGATCAGGTTCGGTCAGTCCAAAACAGCCTATTAGGCTTCCCTCCCGCATACCCGGTAAAAACCGGTCTTTTTGCTCAGCAGATCCAAAATCATATATGGCAGACATCGCTAACCCAGTTTGCACTCCTACAGCGGACCGGAAAGCAGTATCAACTCTTTCAAGCTCCCGACACGCCAAGCCGTAAGCGACGCGCCCAATACCAGCACAGCCGTAGTCCGGTATGGTCGCGCCGAGTATTCCNAGAGATCCGAATTCTTTCATTATATCGGGGTCAAACGTTTCCTCTCTATTCCAGTTTAGAATGCGGGGCATTAATTCAGCCTGNGCAAAACTAGCTATGGAGTCTCGAATTTGGCGTTCCTCTTCAGACAATTGATCGTCCAAAAGAAGNGCATCATCCCATACAAATTTCCGTGCCATAATACCTTAATCCTTCAATCAAAAAGAGGGCCGTGCCTTAATAATACTGAAGGTCGACCCNCTTATTGACTTTAAAATCCGATTATTGAAGANGTCCTACGAAGTTTNTTAACTACACCGCTCGATGATCATGGCTGCGCCCTGCCCAACCCCAACACAAAGGCTTACTAGTGCATATTTTCCACCCCGACGGTGCAACTCTCTTGCCGCCGTAAGAGCAATACGAGGACCAGAGGCACCCAGGGGATGACCGAGCGCTATTGCTCCACCATTTGGGTTCACCCGGCTATCGTCAAGATCTAGGTTAAAGCCCCGCAAACAAGCCAGGACTTGTGCAGCGAAAGCCTCATTTATCTCAATTATATCCATGTCTTTCAATTCGAGGCCAGCCCGCTGGAGAGCTTTTTGGGAAGCAGGCACCGGCCCAAAGCCCATTATGCGAGGCTCAACTCCAGCTGAAGCGCTCGCTAATATGCGGGCAATAGGTTTCATGCCGGTTTGTTCCCCTAACTTTTGAGATCCAACAATCATAGCAACAGCTCCATCATTTACGCCGGACGCATTACCAGCTGTCGTAACTCCCCCCTTATTAAGCTCTCGTAATCTTGACAGCCCATCCATGGTCGAACCACGACGCGGATGTTCATCATCACTTATTGTTACTTCCCCAATCTTCCGTCCGCCATCGTATGTTACCGAGTCAATTTCGTCCGCAAAAAAACCATCCTTTTCCGCCGCCTCATATTTGTTTTGAGAAGCAAGAGCAAATGAGTCAGCATCCTCTCTAGTTATTTGAAATTCTTCAGCCAAATTATCGGCTGTCTGGGGCATGCTATCATCCCCAAACTGATCGACTATTTTTTTATTTGGGAAGCGCGATCCGATAGTGCTATCAAAAACGTTAAACTGGCGATTAAAGGCCGTATCTGCTTTCCCAACGACAAAGGGGGCTCGGCTCATACTCTCCACACCACCAGCAATAAAGAAATCGCCTTCACCGGATGTTATGGATTGGGCTGCTGTAGAAATGGCAGTAAGCCCGCTTGCGCAATTTCGCTGAAACACAACACCGGGAGTTGTGGTAGGCAGGCCTGCTGATAAAGCAGCATGACGAGCTACACACCTGGAGTCTTCTCCACCTTGATTACCACAACCGACGTAAACATCATCAATATCATCTGGATTAACCGGATTTTCCTCAACAACGGTTTTTATAACACTTCCAAGTAGATCATCGGGGCGCACGCTCGAAAGCGAACCACTATAACGGCCAAAAGGAGTTCGTTTACCGTCATAAATGTAAGCATCCAGCATATTATTTTCCTCTCTCTATAGGTATTCCAAAAAATTAAATTTCTTTATCAAATAGCGATAGCCCGAGCATCGCGCGACGCCGAAGCCAGGGGCTTGGCCGATAACGCGGATCGCCATACGAGGTGTAAAGTCCTTCAAGAATTTTTAAAATATTCTTTGGTCCCAATGTTTCACCGAATGACAATGGGCCAGATGGATAATTCAATCCCAGCACTACTGCTTTGTCTATATCCTCTGGTTCCGCTGTGCCTAGCTGAGCAATTTGGCAGCCGATATTACAGATAGTAGCAAGCACACGTTGACAAACGAAAGCCGGACAATCTCGTATAGCCGTAGCACCAACACCATCATTATTCAGCAATCCAAGGGCTCTATCGCGATATTCATGGCTTGTTGCTGGATTACTAACGACTGTGCGGTGTGTCCCAAGCCCAACAAGATAGTCAACACCCAGTGTTCTGGTAGCATCCAACCCTTGCTCTACTACCGCCTGGGTGACCTCTTGTCCAACAGGAGTAACTAGAATTAGAGCTCCGTCCGGTGGGGTATCGCCAGTGACTATTTTAGCACCGCACTTACTTGCAACATCACTCAACGCAGCATGTCCATCCGGTTCAGCTTTACTGATCCAAACCGGGCCACCATCGTACCCTGAAAGGGTTCCCCTTTCAGGCTCCACCTTCTTTCCATTTTCGTAAACATAGTACCCACGATTTGTCTTCCGTCCAAGAATGCCGGCCTCCATTCGAGATTGCATGACCGGTGATGGCCTATACCTTGGTTCATCGAAAAATTGACGATATATCAATTCTGAAGCTGGGTGGGTGACATCAAGGCCTGTCAAATCCATTAATTCAAATGGCCCCATCCGGAAACCAGCGCCATCACGCAGAATTCGATCAAGGTCAACAAACTCACCTACGCATTCTGCCTGCAAATGCTGCGTCTCAACATTGTAGCCTCTACCGACCTGATTCACGAGGAAACCAGGCGCATCTTTCAGGCGGACCGGCTCCCTAGTCATTCTAGATCCTAGAACCATTAACTGGTCGCCAACATACGGTTCTGTTAATACACCGTCGATCACCTCGACAAGCTTCATCAAAGGAACGGGGTTGAAAAAATGAAACCCGGCAATTCGTTCTGGCCTCTTGCATGCTGAGGCGATAGTTGTCACTGACAATGAAGAGGTATTTGTTGCGATTATAGTATTGTCTGATACGACATCCTCNATTTCAGCAAATATTTTCTTTTTGATTTCTAAATTCTCAGTCGCTGCCTCAATGACTATCTCGCAATCACTAAACTCTGATATGGCACCAACCAACTCTACACGTGATACAGCATCCTGTCGGGCTTTTTCCTCCATACGTCCTTTTTCAACTGCCCTACCAAGCATATTATCGATAAACTTCAATGCGTCCTGGAGCTGCTCATTATTTATGTCAAAGACTTTTACTCGAACGCCGCCCACGCTGGCCACTTGAACTATTCCTCGTCCCATAGCCCCAGCACCGCATACGCCAATTAATAAATCTTCTTTGCTTGCATCCACAACCAACGATAAACCCTCCCCGAAAATGTCAACGGCGCGCTGCGCGCACCGATGTTCTTCAGATGAAAATTATTACTCGTGCTTCTTACAATTTACATTATTGATCGAAGTGCCCTCACCGCGCAAGAGGTGAGATGTCGCATAAAAACTAATAGACTAAAACACATCAAACCCATTTTCAAAAACGAGCAGACAGTACCGTCTTTTAATTACGCCATCAGCCTATTCTCACTTCAGGACTATGCCAACGCTGTGAAGACAGTGTGAGAGCTAAGAAGATTATTCTACCCATCGACAAGCAATAATGGCAAACTCTCTAAATTTNTGACAAACCAGCATGGCCATGCTCTGTGGCATATCTAACACGCGTCTCTATTGGTGAACCTGCCCTCTCAACAATATCCATTATACGATAATCGGTCTGCCATTGAGCCCGGTTGAATAAGTGCATCAATATTNGNCGGCACNGNTTTAATAACTCTTNGGTAAATCGAGCACCCGTTCGGCNATATGACTCAAAATAAGGTGNGGTGTGACNGGTGCTATGCGACAAATNAGAACCTCGCGCAGCAAACGCTCAACGTGGAACTCCTTCGCATAGCCCATTCCACCATGGCTCATTACCGCCCGTTCACAAGCGCGNAAACCTGCTTCACCGGCTAGGTATTTGGCTGCGTTCGCCTGCGCACCGCAATCNNGNCCATTATCATAAAGCCATGCTGCTTGCATTGTNACAAGCCAAGCCGCTTCCAATTCGCACCAACTCTCTGCAAGTGGATGCTGTATCGCTTGATTCTGGCCTATTGGGCGACCAAACACAGTGCGTTCACCAGCATATTTCGCAGCCCGGGCAAGGGCAGAACGACCAATCCCTATACCTTCCGCAGCGATTAAAANGCGTTCNGGGTTAAGGCTATCAAGCAAATATCGGAAGCCTTTACCCTCTTCCCCAATCCGGTCAGCCTCGGGCACCCTCAGAGCATCTATGAAAACCGTATTAGANTCGACGGCTTTACGNCCCATTTTCGATATTTCCCTTACCTCGCAATAGTCACGGTCCAAATCNGTATAAAAAAGGCTNAGNCCATCAATAGGATTTACACAGTCCTCAATGGGAGAAGTTCTTGCTATNAGTAGNATTTTTGATGCATCTTGCGCGGTCGATGTCCATATTTTCCGACCGCTGATTAAATANGTATCACCATCTTTTTCGGCTCGTGTTGTAATACGTTTAGTATCGAGNCCNACATCGGGCTCGGTAACACCAAAGCATGAGATCCAATCACCTCTTATTAATCCGGGTAACCATCGTGCTTTTTGCTCAGCAGTGCCATGGACAACTATAGCATGNGGACCAAAAATATTTATATGGATCGCTGAGGCCGCACTCATCGCGCCTGAATATGCNACTTCNTGCATTAATAATGCCGCCTCAGTTACACCCAGCCCNGCCCCCCCATATTCCTCTGGCATTGCAATACCAAGCCAGCCCGCTTTGGCCATTTCTTTGAAAAATCGGTCTGGAAACTTTCCGCTTTCGTCATGACGCAGCCAATAGTCATCACCAAAGTCGCCACAAAGCTTAGCGACATTCTGTCTTATTGCCTCTTGGTGATCGGATAATGAGAACTTCATTCTTCAGACCTTAGTAGTAATTCGCTACATGCCGGTTTGTGAAATAAATTTGTGATGAAGATATACTTCNAGCCCCTCTGCCCCACTCTCATACCCATAACCACTTTCCTTAACACCACTAAAAGGNGTCTCTGGCATCGAGATCATGAANTTATTTACCCCAACCATTCCTGTATCAAGTGCCTCTGCTAATTGATCAGCACGTTTTTGNTCNGATGTGTAGCAATAAGATGCAAGTCCATAGGGAAGCCGATTAGCACGTGCCACAACATCATCAAAATCTTCNAAACTAGTTATGGGTGCTAAAGGCCCAAATGGCTCTTTTGACATTATCATGGCTTCTTCNGGTACATTGGCGAGAACCGTAGGTTCCCAAAAGTATCCTTGATTACCAATTCGATTACCNCCNGTCGTTATTTCCACGTTATGGTCGCGGGCATCTTGCATAAACTCTTCCATCGCAACTATTCGACGACCATTAGCCATTGGTCCCATCTGCGTTTTTGCGTCNATACCATTTCCCACCTGNATTGCGTTTGCCGCCTCTGTAAAACGGCTCACAAAATCATCGTACACCTTTTCATGCACATAAAAGCGAGTAGGCGAAATGCAAACTTGGCCACTATTTCGGTATTTGAAGGGNACCATATGCTTAATNACCGTATCTATATTTGCATCATCAAAAACCAATACAGGCGAATGCCCGCCTAGTTCAAATGTNCAACGCACCAGATGTTCGGCGGCAACCTTTGCGAGNTGTTTTCCTACGGGTATTGAGCCTGTNAAACTCATTTTTCTTATCCGACCCGAGCCTATNAGATGGCGGGATACATNATCGGGAACNCCAAACACTAAATTCAGCACCCCCGCCGGCACCCCCGCATCAACNAAGCATCGCACTATGGCAACACCTGAGCCTGGGGTCTCTTCGGAAGGTTTGATAATCACCGGGCATCCAGCAGCAAGACCGGCCGCAATCTTTCGCACGGGCAAAAGGGCCGGGAAATTCCACGGAGTGAGAGCTAAAGAGATGCCTACCGGCTCCGGCATAACCATACTGCGTTGCCCCTGAATTCTAGAAGGTATTAATCTTCCATATGCACGTTTTCCCTCTTCCGCGAACCATTCGGTAGTTTCAGAGGCGCTTTTCACCTCTCCGATAGAATCGCCAATCGGCTTCCCCTGCTCCTGTGTCATTATCTGGCCGATCTCTTGCTTACGTTCGTTGATAAGCCGAGCTGCTTCCTTTAAAATTGCCGCCCGATCCCAGGCAGACTTAGCCTTCCATTCCTCGAATGCGCGCTCAGCGCTATCTAGTGCTTGATCAAGATCAGCAATTGATGCATGAGGACACTCCGCAAGCACCTCTTCCGTTGCGGGGTTCAGAACATCCTCGCTTTTCCCCTCACTGCCTTGTCGCCACTCACCGTCAATAAATAGTTCAAGTTTCTCATACATTCTGTAATCTCCTTTGTCGGGTAGTTCACGCGCCACCAAGGGCAATGCTGATAATTCGGATACAAACATCATCAGAGCACTGCGTCCAGTACTGACGTAAACATTTGAGGTAGACCAAGATCTGAATAACAAGCTCCCACTTTTAAAATCCTCACAGAACATGGTTTTATTTGCGTTAAGCCTATTGGTAATAAGACCCGCCGTTAGCGTGATAACATTGTCCAGTGATGTAGAATGAACTTTCTGATGCCAAAAGAAGCATCAAGTTAGCAATAGTATCGCAACCTCCGGCTGTTTGAATTGGCTGACTTGGTAATACTTTTTTTCCGGCGGCCTGAAAATCGTCGCGCTCGACGTCTATATGNCCGGGCGCAATACAATTCGCTGTTATGTTGTGCCTGCCTAACTCGTTTGCACACCCACGAGTAAAACCAACGATTGCAATTTTGGCCATACTTTTACCGGGGTAATGGCCAATGTATGGGGAATGCCCAGAGAAATTTATGATACGCCCCCACTGTTTTTCAACCATGTGAGGCACAGAAGCACGGCACATAAAAAATGGCCCGTTGATATTAACCTCAATATTGCGATGCCAATTTTCTACATCCATTGTGAGTAAATCGCCCTCAGACCTAAAAACTGCATTATTAACAAGAACATCCAGCCTTCCAAATTTCTCTGATACCGCAGAAATAAAATTATTACATTGATCCTCGCGAGAAACATCAACCTTCATGGTAAGCACCTCAGCTCCTTTTTCTTTACATTTCGATGCTACATCAGCCAGCTCTTTCATTTTTGAGCTTGTACAGATTGCCAGGTTGCAACCCTCTTCGGCAAAAAGCTCAGCTGCCCTAGCACCAATATTACGGCTAGCACCGGTTATTATTACTGTTCGCCCCCTAAGTCCGGTCTTCATGAGATACCTCCTACGATTATTTTGAATTCAATTACATTTAGCTCATTGCATCCATGGATAGAGACTGTATCGACCGAGTGCGACTTAAAATAAACGCGACGATCGTTTGGGGATACAAAAGCTAAAAATTGTTGAGGAATAGTAGATTACCGTTATTGTTTATAATTTACATACGAACGAATTAAGAGGGTCTTATTCCCACAACCTTCGTAGAATACATTACTCTTACTTAAGTAAGAGATTAAAAACTTCTATCGATTACAGCGCATAATTCAAACTTCTTTTCAAAGCTGGTTTGCAACTGCGACCTCAACAGCAAATTTACGAGCATAATCCACAAATCCTATCTTNATTAAAGAAGCAATTATAGCTGCCACCTCAACAGGTGNAATNTGATTGAGCCTACGAGACCCTAAAATATCTNCGGCTAGCTTCACTGTNTCGTCANGCTGATATNCCTGTGCTACCTCTTCAAGNTTTTTTATGATATCTGTAATACCATCCGANCGAACCTCATTCAAAACNTTTCCCCAATCTTGCACCTGCAACCTGACATTNAGAGCATCAAGCATTGCATAAGTAAGCTGAATTTTTCGTTGACTGGATACATCCGCACGTGCAGCCTGNAACCANNGTTTGACATCNCCNGTTTCTATNCTACTAATNTGAGTNACACCCGAAAGAACTTCCCATANCCAAAACCTTCTCATCACTTNACGTGCATCTGGATCATTTGTTGTTATATTTTCAAGATAACGACGCCAATTCTTTGCCNTGCATGGTTGGCCCAAATAAAATTGGGCCTGACTGACTTCGTATCCGATCCAACGCAAAGCAAAAGATGCANCAAGTTTATTGATGAATGGCGCATACAGGCCAAGTGTCATTTCATATAGCCCAACTGGACGAGCTAATTTAAAAGCAACCTTTATTACTTCAGCAATGGCTGTTGGCACCTCTTGCGCCGCAGCAGCTCGATATAATAATGCACGTCGACGCGGTGAATTTTCCTCTAACGCATCACTCAATGGCGCCTCTATTTCTGCCGGCTCAAAAGAGAACTCCATATACAGATCACGTAACTGCTCAAACGACATTAAACCGGCCGNGGTAGCAATTTCTGCGGCCTCTAAATCACTAGTTGATTGAGNNTCAACTGGCCCTCCCAAATACTGCCGGATTAATTTACTTAAGATTGGAGAGTAAATCNCAACTTCCTGCTTTTCATCAGCCTCTTCTAGGGGAACCGCAAAAAACTGTTTACCTGGACTTGCAGTTTTNTCACCNACNCCAGATGCAGNNCCTGAAAAGAAATGNCCGTNATTATTTTTTGAGGAGATATCATCACATGGTTCAAATAACCTAAANTNTGATGAAAAATTNCCCTGTCCATTTACCAAAGACGCTTCGATANTCTTTGNAACNGGNGAATGCATCGCCAATTGCTCACGATCTTTATTTGTTNTGGTAAGNGGAATAGGAGCACCATCACGATTTTTCTGAANCTGTGGTNGCGNAACTATAGATTTAGATTGGGACGGTGCGTCTTTGTTAGAAAATAATGTNGGCGCATCTGTTGACGACTGGCATCCGCCTANCAATNACATAAAAACCANTGTACAGANTGTTAAGAAAATACGCACTANACCGTCCTAGAAAATTACNNAGTNACGTTACNCTTTCCGGNNACAAATACGANCTTTTTTATAGCTATCGNCCNTATTNCATANACCAAGACCACACATTGATTTGCTAATGTGTAAAAANAACCGAAAGGGCTAGGGAGGTATCTGNGAAAAATCTGGTGCTGATCTTTCAATATTTGTAATTTTTTCAATACCCTGCCTCATTTCAGACATTAAGAATTCTGCTCTCTGCATAGGTCCACCACGACCGTCGGCGAATTTCTCTTGCCAACGAGCCATTTTCACTGCCAAACCACAGAGAACTCCTCCTAAGGTGGTATGGTGGCTCGCAATCATGTCCTTTACACGTCGAAAGGAATCGGGAGTAATATCGTTCCACATCACTTCCGATTGTTTTTGAAAATTACCGAAACGATTTTTCAAATTACTCGTTATATAGTTCAAATTAACATCCATGTATTCGCATGTTTTTACAATATTTCTATCAAACTTTAGTTGTTCATTTGTTTTTATTTTTTCNATTTCACTAATAAATACTTCTACATTTGGNATTATCTTTTCTGCGCATTCTTGNAAATANGCTAAAGAGAGAAAAATATCACCATAGTCTTCGAGAAAGTTTGGAATTTCGATAAGATCCATTTGGAGGCCGTCGGCAAGTTCACGCAANTTTTTCAATGCAAGATCTTGATCAGGATTCTTAAACATTTCGATAAGTTGATNTACACTANTTATTTCTTTTTCTTGATTTCCNTAAATATTTTTAATTAAAGGTTTCGTAAATTCNGTCATATATCCNACTAATTCTTTACTTTTANTTTCTGAAAGTTGTAATTTTTCATTTTCATCAACCTGTATTGAAAGTTTTCTTAAGTTAATTCTTANTGTGTAAATATCATAACTGNTTATANTNGATAATTGCTCAATAATAGTCCTATCTATAGAACTTTTTTCTTCACCTAGATCAAATACTGTATCTATTTTACTTATTTCTATTTGTCCACTTCCAGATGAAGTGTCTTTGAATAGTTCTATAACACTATCAAGTTGTACATTTTTGATCATTCGGGCTCGTTTCAATCCAGAGGTTGCAAACGGCACTATTGAAAGGGGTAAGACATGCAATGAGTCCATATCGACGTCGGGGTCTNCCTCTACGTNGCTATAAAACTCCCGTAAAGAAGGAGCCTCAATACTCTGCGATGAATTCNAATTACTCATTTTTTTATNAAGANATGTTTNGCCTNGTTTANATTTTGAACNAATTATAAGNATTGCATCANTTTACTNNCGTTTNCGTCGANGTGCGCAGAATAACTCGTGCTTACTTATNGCTGAGAGGGCATTNCCCGCATTCGTAAGCTCATCAAACACCGGATAGCCTNTCGATAAAGCCCATTTGCGAGCAACACGCTTCTTATCATCCATTTCTGCTCTTCCATCAGATCTNAGAACAAGTANAAAGTGAGTTNTCCCTGGATACCTGCTCTCTACTCTATCCGCTCCATCCATCAAGTTTTTGAGTAAATCCTGTCCCGTCATTACCTGTCGCATTAAAACAGGAATATTAAGATGCATAACNAATGCATGGATTTCCTCNTTAGCATAAACGATTTCCATTATACGTTCAGCCATTGCTCCATTCTCAACCCGAATGCTACCGCCCGGAGTATCGATTGGGTTATTGAGGGCNCAACCCGGTGGCAGNCCGAGAGANGCTAACTTGTTCTGAGTTTTTTTGTGGAACCTGTCNACACNAATGCCTCTNTCAGCGAAGTAATCAACAGCCAANACGCTGGTGCCNCCACCATTACCAAAAATTGCNGCAGTGGTGGTGGGCTTTTTGGGNCTTATTGGTATCATTTGAAATGCTAGCAAAACATCAAGGTATTCCTCAAGCGTGTCTACCATAATGGCACCAGTTTGGCGCTCNAGCGCNCTCCAAACTTTTGCGTCTCCCGCAAGAGCACCTGTGTGCGACTCNGCAGCTTGCTGACCAAGATGCGTGCGTCCACCCTTGAGCAATACAACAGGTTTCTCACCATTATTTCGTCGNAGNAACTCAAANAATTTTCCTCCNTGCTCNAAACCNTCNATATACATACCGANAACTTTAGTGAACGGATCGCAAAGATAAAACTCCAGTAGATCCGTTGGCCCTATGTCTNNAGCATTCCCNACAGTCATTAAGCCNCTAAAGCGTATNCCCTTTGTCTCNCCCTGCCTNAGNACATCAATTCCTAGGCCCCCACTCTGGGAAATGCAGCCAACTGTTCCGAGCTCGGAGGNCATGCCGTTTACGTAGGTAAANGGAGCACGCGGTGAATGACCACCATTACAATTTGGTCCGAGTATATGCGTTTTTGCTCTCTTTGCAGCTGCAATGAGCTCATCATGTAATCTGTTACCCTCCGACGTTCCTTTTTCGCCAAACCCTGCCGCTATTACATGTGCAAACTTACAGTTACCCGCACCTCTNTCAATCACTCCGATAACTTTTTCCGCAGGTACACCCACCATAGCGTAATCGACNGGCTTCGGCGTATCACCAAGCGATTTGTATGCCGGAGTCCCATCAATCAATGTTGCTGAAGGATGAATGGGATATATTNGACCCTGAAAGCCAAAATCGCGCACCCATTTGATATANTTATTNAGCCGGTTAGGCTTACTNGATGAAGCACCAACAACAGCAATGGTTTGTGGTTCGAACAAAGGCTGGAACTTTGCTGCTACTAGTTCTTTTCGCATCAACCCTGTTTCTTTCTGTAGCCTCATACTCTCCCTATGGAGGATCACTCGGGCATCCGCGGCAACCGCACCANCCGCAGAAACGATTAACGGATTGATATCTATCTGAGAGATTTCGTTTGTGTGATTTACCATCAATCCATTCTCTCCTCCGATGGCCAGCATTACAGAGATAATGGACTCCCGGTCAGCCTNATCAGCACCACGCGCTCCGGCAAGGATGGCNGAGGACTNCAGGGTATCAATCATTTGCGAAGCNTCNTNAGAATTGATNGGGCAAATACCAAAAGCAATGTCTTCAAAAANTTCNACGAAAACTCCACCCATCCCNACCATTACAAGCGGTCCAAAATGNGGNTCGTGAATGGCACCAATAATTATTTCGNNCCCGGGCGGCGCCATCTCCTCGACTAAATATCCATCAATCTTATCGGTATGCCGAACAAGTATTGTCGAGATTTCTGTGATCCCTNTAGCCACAGCAGCNGCATCATTCAAATGGATTNTGACGGCACCAATATCTGATTTGTGCANAATATCCTGCGACATACCTTTCACAGCAAAAGGCGCGCTNAACTTTTTACATGCTTGCATACCCTCATCGGCGGTTGAAACAACTACCGAATTTGGCACAGGGACCCCGTATGTTTTAAGGCATAGTTTCGCAGCGTGCTCACTTAGAGAAAGTCGTTTTTGTGAACGGGCGGCCGAGAGAAATTCCGAGGAAGCCCGTTGCTCAAACATCAAACAATACTCGTCGGCCAAGTTGCCATAAGATGCTCTCCGACCCCATTGGTCATTCGAAGTTGCTGCACCTCAAGCATATTGATTAAAAATCTACGTGTTTCGCGGGGATCAATAATGTCCTGTGCTTCAAACATAGCAGCGACTTCCCATGGAGCAGCATCCTCCGATAGCTTTGCTACGCAACGCTCAAATTCCTCTGGATCATCTTCTTTGCGAATCCCAAAAACAACGTTTACGCCCGTTTCAGGGTCCATAAAGCCTACATCAGCCGTAGGCCACATCGCGAAAACATCGGAGTTTTTATTGCCTCCCATATTTATATATGCTTGCCCGTAACTTTTCCGGAGTACGACAGTGAGCTTTGGGACGGTTGTTAACGAAATTGCATTCATCCAATTAATGATTTTTCCAGGCGCTGCTTTTCTTTCACCTTCAACACCAATTAAGAAACCTGGGACATCAACCAACATCACAATAGGAATATTAAAGCTGTCACAATGCACCAAAAAACCTGTAGCCTTTGCACAACCATCTGGATCTGCAGCTCCACCTTTATACAAAGGATTATTGCCTAAGAACCCGACGGTTTGCCCATTCAAACGGCCGAGCGCAGTAATAACTGATTTGCCCCAAGAGGGCTTTGTTTCAAAAACACTATTTTTGTCTGCTAAAACATCTATAACGTGCCGCATGTTGTAAACTTTTTTACGGTCGCTCGGAACAATCTCCATAATCCCCTCTACTGGATCATCTGATCCTTTAGGCACTGGCGCAATGGGTGGTGCTTCCTTACTGTGGCTTGGCATAAAGGACAAATATCGTTTAAGCGCATCAAGGCATTCTTGATCAGTATTAAAAGCTTCATCTACNAGACCACTTACCCGCGTATGCATGCGCCAACCACCAAGGTCTTCATCAGTAACCGGCTGGTTGATTGCGAGCGATGTTACCCGACTTGATGCAACAGCCATTGTTGCCCCTTTACGCATGACAACATAATCTGCCATGCAAGCATACCAAGTAGAAGAGCCATAACAACTCCCAAGTTGCGCCACCCCCCATGGACTTTTGCGCANACGTCTATATTCTGCNGGNTCTTGNGCTATTATCANTCTGCCTGGCGCGCCCATGCGATCCGGCATGCGTGAACCGGATGATGAGCCAACAAANAGGAGCGGAAAGCCNCGTTTTGTTCCCTGATCTTTTATGTATTTCATTTTTTTTAAATTATTGAGAGCACTGGATGCTCCCATAGTAGCAAAATCGTTTGAGACAATACCGACCATGCGCCCGTCTATCTTCCCAAAACCTCCCACCTTGCCATCNGCTGGCGTCCGATGGCGATGCTCCTCGCGAGCACCTAGTGCAAGTTGGCCAATCTCAACAAACGTGTCTTTATCTAAGATGTAGTCTAGACGCTCCCGGGCATTCAATAACCCTTCATCCTTCATCTTCTCAAGAGCTTCTGGCTTACCCATTGCTANAGCAAATTCCCTNCGTTTTTGGAGCTCCTCAAGTGGCTCATCGTAACTGGACATTACAATTCTCCCTATTTCCCTATGCAACCAAACGCCTACTCGATTGGTTTTTGATAATTTCTTTTGCTGGGATCTTTTTGTTCTCAGCTAGAGCGTGACAAGTCCTAACAAGGTTGATCGCAGCGGTCAGTGTGATACACACAAATTAGAGTATTGGGACACTGAATTCTGCAATAGTAGAATATGTTCCTATCGTCCAATAATCTACATCACCATCACTTGTCGCGTTAGTTCCTTTTTAAACCTGCCACCTCATTTGTGAATTTATGAACTGGGG
>PBCW01000065.1 GCA_002718015.1 Rhodospirillaceae bacterium | reverse complement strand
GAGATTAATGTGATGGCGTAGGAAGTCGGCCAGAGTCAGCCTCCCCTCAACCTCGCGGGCATAATCGACGCCATTAACTTTTACCGTTATCTCATGCATTGCAGTCATGCAGCTAATGCCCGGATCTTGCGCCGATTAGAAGCTTGCTCTAATGCCCGCTTTGCCATTACTACCGCAACCTTTTTGCGATATGACGCAGAGGCGTGGACATCATCGATGCCAGCGACTACTGTTGCGTGTTCGGCCGCCTCACGAAACAATTCGTCGCTTGGCATCTCCCCCACTAGTAAGTTTTCTGCGTCAATCATACGAACGGGGCCCACTTCCACCCCCATGAGAGCCAATGCCGCACGTGATATTACTTCACCATCAAAATCGAGTAGCACGGCCGCGCCCGCAAGCGCAAAGTCACCTTTGCGTCGCGCCAACTCGGCAAATCCGTACACGTGCCTTGCAGGCCATGTGGCCACCGTAATATCAGTGAGCATTTCATCCTCTGCAAGATTAGGGGCCATGAAACCTTGAGACCATTCAAGTATTGGCACATCACGCTCACCAGAGCTGCTTTGCACATGTAACGTTGCATCATGAACAGCAAGAAGAGCCGGCCATTCAGCTGATGGGTCCAAGTGAGCCATAGAGCCTCCTATGGTTCCTCGATTTCGTATCTGCGCATGGGCAACATATTCCATGCCAACAGCAATAAGCGGGCAGTGCTCAAGGACAATTTCTGATTTCTTTGCTTGATCATGCCGGGCCATTGCACCAAACTTTATCCCGTCATGGACTCTTTTGATTTCAGCCAACTCTTTCAACCGATTAATGTCGATAATGTGCTCCGGCATTACATAACGGAAATTCATCATTGGCATCAATGATTGCCCGCCCGCCAAAATTTTCGCATCACTTAATGTTGCCAAAAGCTCGAGTGCCTCTCTTAGACTTTCTGGTCTATGATATTCAAAAACGGGGGGCTTCATTGAGACAACTTAGCATTGAGAATTTTGGAAATCCATCGTTTCAAGGCACCCATAAATATCGTTATACCTGATGCGCTAGCATCGTTTTGCTCTGCCAATTCCACTTTTTTCCCGCTAATCACTCTCTCCTCAAGACATTTAGCAAATTGACCTACCATCTCTTCCGATACTGCCGCTATTATCCCGTGACTTCTGCCGTATTGAGCAACCGGGCCGATTAAATTTAAATCGGTCGTTACCCTCACATTTGATCCTCCGTCCGTTTCATCCAAGCTAAACTTTATATTCGCCTCGGCACCCCCGCGACCCCGCGCTTCACGGCCATCAGCTTTGAGGATTGCAAAATATCTCTCATCGTCCCGTTCAACAAACCTCACATTACCATCAAAAGTTAAGCTGACAGGACCAAGCTTTACGTCAACTTTGCCCCTATAGGCGCTGTCATCAATAACCTCAGACAGCTTCGCCCCTGGCAAACATGGAGCAACACGCTCAACATCAACAAGGATGGACCACGCCTCCTCTGGAGCAGCAGCAACAGAGAAGTTATTTTCTAATTTCACTGCCTAGCCCTCCAAGAAAAAAACAACGCCCGAAATGTAAACAGTGCATAATTCTCCTGCCAAAAAATGTGATGGTATTTTTAATTTTAGTGCGCATTGTAAGTTTTATCATTGTGATTTTTGAAATCACTCAACCCTCTCTGTTTCTACCTTTCAAAATTTTTAGCGCAGGCGCCAATATCCATGAATTCGAATATATATGAATGTAAAATGGGCTCATCTAGCATATGTCTCCGCTTTAAAACATTGCGGTTAAAGTTGTTAGAACATCCGCTTTTCTTTTTAACTTGTTTCCGGCAACCTTGTCACATGACGGGGCCGACCCCAATTGGAAGCCGTAATGAGAGCCTGAGCGATATCTTCCTCAATCATGTAGCCATCGGCAACAAGGCGTTCACAGGCAACCTTAATTGCAACAATATATTCATCTGCTGTGGCGTAACGCTCAAGTATTGATGACCTAGGATCACGTGTAAAGACCCGCTCCTCGGGAGAGTCCGGGAATGGAATATAACTGCCATTGAATTCATAAGTTGCTCCGTAACCGTGCCCCCTACCCCGAATGTTCCATCCAACGTAAGTTCCCATCGGTGCTTGCACCATCGGCGCACGAATGCCGGGAACATCATTTCCGTCCTCATCGGATGACGGGACTAATATCGTATACCCATCATTATCAATAATCTTTGGTGGAAATGACAGTATTCCCTCGTCTTCTCCGGGACCAAAATCCAACAACTTAAGGCTTGCAGGCTCAGTTGGAACCATATTTGCCGGAATATCGGGAAATTGCGCGCGCCATTCCTCGTAGGAAATAAGCGTCCCATCTTTTCGAGTTGGGATTTGTGAGTCAGGTGGTTGTTTCCCGTTGGTTGACCATGCATCCATTGCATCAAGCATGGCGCGAAAAATCATTGAAGTGGTCACTATGTTTGAATAGTTAGTACAAATGCCTTTTTCAGGCGCACTATCGATGGGTGACGAACTATGTTGCGAGCTTGCCCAAAGGTAAATCCGAACTGTTTCTGGCTGAGGGAGGTCGTTACCTCGCGTGTCGGTATGAACAAGTGAGCCACGCCGCTGCCAATATTCAGTGGCAGTTTGGGAATGCATTACGAGAGGGTCTGTNTCGGGCCGTGCCAAAATAGCATCCGTTTTCCCTGTTAAATGATCCTCACATTCAGCATATGAAAATGGAAATCTGTCAGCATAAATNTAGTGATCTTCGTACTGCTGACCTGCCATCGAAACTGCATTCGCAAACCGGTGGTTAAGCCACATCCTTCCAGCGCCAGATACATGGGGCAGCAAACCATCGAAAACTTGGCGACCACTGGAGTCACAATTGAAACCACGATAGATGAAATCTCTNATGCAACGGCCGGTCTGAGAACGTCCCCATCCATAAGCTTTTTTTATTTTNNCGGGATTATGATTTCCGNGCGAGTCTTTATTACCATATTTCAAAAAACTTACGAGATCGCGAACTGCAACGTGCCCCAACCCCATTATCAAGGGGTCCTTNGCCTCGTAGACCAGGTCGTAAATCCAGCCTGGCTGAAAACTNCCATGTAAGTGTATGAATTCATCGGACGGTAAAATTGCNGTTTCAGAGGANCCGCGTGTNGTCTCACCAGATACCCCTGTACCACTTATGACCTGNGCATACTCCCAGTCCTCTTCTGGGATAGTAATTCTTTCNCCCTCTGCATAACGCCTTTTAGTCAAGNGNGCCTGTCNAGTATCACGGGAAACAGTCGGATGGCTTCGTGTCGCGGCACGTCCTGACAGAGCAAAACATGCTGTGGGGCTGCCGGGAATAAATTCTTGATGCACTACCCCTGTAATTGGATTTCCCTTTTCGGTAGCTATGGGCATCTTCATTGTTACCCGGCCGTCACCCGGCAAAATATCGCCCTGCCAAGCCCCCCAGATGAAGCTGTACCCTCGACGCATCAAATAACCGTTCCCAGCATCATTAGCTGACATGGGATCGTTAGAGTGCGGGGCATCATTAAAAAACTGGAGAGCACGAACATTACCGCGATTACCCCAATCGAAAAAAAGTCTCTCGTTACCCCTATCTGGATTAATTGGTAGGAGCATCAAAAACTCGGCTGAAAATTCTACTAATCCCTCTTCGTTCAGCGCTGCTTTGTCGATATCGACTACCGACTTTTGAGCATCGCCTTTGGGATCTACAGCAAAGTGTGCCCAGCCTTTTAGTTTTTCGTAGGGACCAGTCGTCCCAAATTCATACCCATTTGCAAATGGCACACGGTCAATAATTTCTAAGTTGATCTGATTTTTCACCATGTTCTCCTATTTAGTAAAGTCCCAGTCATCAGCAAAAATATCCAAATCTAGGGTTAAATAGATGTTAGGAATGCTTACAACTAAAGACCTAACGCAGTCCTAATTTACGGGCTAGCAAGCACAAGTTTTTATGCTTTGACATCAATCATAAAGTTAGAGTGGATCCAATTTACTTCACTTTAAATCAAACAAATGTCAGAACCACAGCCGAGNTCCCTGTCCGCATCATCTAATAATTCATCAAAACGGTCCGGTGTCTTAATTTTTCTACCTACCACCGATGGAGAATTGGCCTGAAACCAGAAATTATGAGTTGGGTGGCCTCCACCAGCTACCACAAGTGAAATGTTATCAGGCTCTGCGGTGATAGGCCATGGATCAACGCTGCATGAGTTCTTTACAACTGAGTTAGCATCCATCTCCAGCCACTGTGACAATCCACACAGATCAATATCTTTTTTTGGAATACGACTTCTGCTCCAAAGCTCTTTCTTAAGTCGGTCCTGACCAAACCCAAGCTCTGCAAAGTGTTCCACAAGAACACTTGATAGCATTAATATGCCTGGCGTGCCCTTTTCGTATCCCGCNAGATAATGGAAAGTAGCCTGAGATAAATAGCGTGCAACTCNGTTAAGACNTTGCTCTAACTCTTCTTCAGCAGTCTCNTTACCGGTTCCACGCCGCATTATATTCATGGCGCCTGAACATGCTACGACTGACACCGCATTGCANGTTGGTGGGAAACCATGACGGTCAGATGCAAAACACTTCCATCCCTTTGGCAAGTTTTCATCGTCCTCAGCAAAAACAACATTTGTCGTTCGCATAGGTCCAAATATTGCCATNGTTCCAATNCCTGGCACTGCACCACCAACATTTTGCTGCAGGAAGCGAATTGCCCTGCCAATTGATACTCCCGCAGGCCTTTGCGGATTTGATCCCAAAAGNCCGAANCCNGAATTTAGCCGGATTTGACGACTAATTGGCCCATTCACAATGACAACCGGAAATTGACTGCCGGAAGATGCTTGCCAACTTGCATGCTTTAATNCGGGATCCAGAATTGCCTCGAGCGCCGCCAACANCANGGATAAGTACTCTGGNCGACCNCCGGCCATTGCCAGCGCAACCGATGCCGCCTCAACCGTAACCAATCCGCCACGGGGCATGAACTTACCAATCACGTGCTCACGNTCAAGGTCAGTNCCNCGTAGTATATTGTTAACCCGCTTTCTGGTTGGAGGATTTATGGGCAATCCATCTCCCCAATTATTGATCATGAACCAGTTATTAATTTGGGCTGCAACATCCTCAAAATCTTCGCCAGCCAACTTCACGCTGGAGGCCTTATTAACCCCAATAGCTGNNACACTTGGTTCCCATGTTGTTAGGCCNGATATGAAACCCTCAAAAACCGAATGGATTGAGGACAGATCACTTTCGGCCATNAATAATTCTATTGGAAAACTCACAAGCGCCGCATCGGCATCGAACCCAAANCCAGACATAGTATTTTTNATNANTCCCACAAACTCNTCNCTNGCAAGCAAGACNGTNGGAATGCCAGNGATCTCNAATCTAGCGGCAGCACGGCCGCATGCAGAAGCGCACCGCCCTCAGGCGGCATTGCCTACTATGATTGCATCTACTTCGAGGTCCTGCGCAACCCTCACAAGCTCTTCTGTGTCAATCAGATCATTTCCTAATGGGAACNTATCNGGAGCAAGAATTTCAATATCTTTACACTTNGATTGCAATAAATCTCCNACTAGTGGCAATGTACGATGAGCTTGCCATTCATCATTCGACACAAGTCCAATCTTTTTGCCNTTNAGGCTNGCAAAACGAGCAGCATGAAGNTGTTCAATTTCTATTGCCCCAGTGGGATCNAATACTTCAAACTCAGGCATATACTTTCCTCCATTCTTACAGCTCCATTAGACAAGACAAACATTGTCGGNGCAACCGAGATCACGNTCNGCNNGCTTNAGCAGTTCTGCCCAATTAGAGGGCGTTTCAANGATTTTCTTGCCAACAGTCAAAGCNTTNCCTTGCAGCCAGAAATTATGGGTNGGATGTGCCCCTCCAGCTACNAAGACCATTATACCATCGGGCCTCTGGCAAATAGGCCATGGGTCGATTGANGCAGCCTGAGCCACAGGGTCAGTTGAAGCTCTTATCCATTGTTCNAGGCCAGATGAAATNACTATTTCCTTTTGGATCTTAGTATTCTCCCACAGAAATTCTTTAATCTTTGTCTTTGTCCAACCCAGACTTGNTAATTGTTTTGCTACCACNGGNGAAATNATCACCGCNCCAGCTGTNCCACCNGTCCATCCCCGTATGTAATGCGGATTAGCCGTCTGCATATANGTAGANATACGCCGAAGACTATCCTCGGCTTCGANAANCAAAGTTTCTTTCCCTGTGCCACGTCGAATAATATTAGCGCCACCGGTAGCGATGAATACCGAGACAATGTTGGTGCCGCGCGGCACACCATGCCACTCAGTAGCATGCGTTTCCCAATCATCGGGAAATGTTTCTTCGGCCTCCGCAATTACAGCGTTGGTATATCTCATGGCTCCAAATATCGCCATTGTCCCAACCCCGGGCAATGCCCCGCCGACATTTTGCTGCATCAATCTTACCGCACGTCCTATNATTCCACCTGCTGGAGCCTGGGGGTTTGGNCCCATTAACCCAAACCCNGAGTTTATCCGAATGTCCGAAGCGACCGGACCATTCACTATAATAACGGGAAATGTCATACCAGACGTCGACTGCCATTTATCATGATCCATAGACGGATGAAGGATNGCCTCGACCGCNGCNATNNNTATTGATAAATACTCCGGGCGTCCACCCGCCATCGCNAGTGAGACAGCAATGGTNTCNATAGTCACTATNCCCCCACGAGGCATAAANTTCCCNATTTTTTCATCGCGGGCTCTGTCTGNACCTTTGAGGATCCATTCAACCTTATCTGGGGTGGGCGGTATAATTGGGAGCCCATCCGACCAAAGGTTCTTTATNAACAAGTTATTAACCGCAACCAGTGCTTTTGAATNATTTCCAATGTCGAGATTTANCATTTCGGCATTGCGCAACCCCAATTTACTAANTGNCGAATTCCANTTGACAAACCCATCNATGAANCTCTTTTTTGCNTTTTTTACAGGAGAGAGGTCACTTTCAATTAAAAATACATCTATAGGGAACTCTACCATAGGTGTNTCGCGGGCAAACCCGAGACCCGCTACCGCATTTCTTACCACTCCCACNAAATCNTCGCGTGCNANAATAGTNGTTGGTATTTTGGAGGCTTCTANTCTGGCNGCAGCACGGCCGCATGCNGTAGAACAATTACCTCAGGCAGCGTTCCCTATTAGNACNCCGTCAACGGCAAGCTCTTTTGCCCTTATAACGGTAGCATCTGAGTCGATAACAGNATTGCCAATAGGAAATTCCTCATATGGTATTATTTCAATAGAAGGATACTCAGCCTTAAGCATTTCGCCTACCAACGGCAATGTCCGATGGGCCTGCCAACTATCATTCGAAAGTAAAGCAATTTTCTTTCCATCCAAACTATTGAAACGCGGTGAATGTAGTTCGGTTATTTCCGTTGCACCCGAGGGATCATANATGTCCATTGCGAGTCCTCNCNTCTATCTTAANCAGAANAAGATCCAAAGTAGCACGCCAGAAGCNAAAGCGAAAAGCCCCTTGGTTTNNANATAAAGCCAAAAAACGTTTTTAACCTGATATTCATCACNAGATTATTTTCCGAATCGAANTNTCANCNGAAAATAGGATTTAAATCACNCGCACGCCGCCTCCATCCGTCGCAACGCACTGACCAGTGACATAGCTGCCCCGAGGNGATGCAAGAAAATAGATCGCTTCTGCNACCTCTTCTGCCGTTCCTAATCGCTGAAGAGGNACATTTTGTGTCCTTGGTAGAAAGTATTCATCTTCACTCATACCTTTGCCCCANCGTTCATACGCGCTCATCAGATTAGGTGTAACTATCCCACCNACAGACACGATATTGATACGAATATTCTCGGGTCCAAGCTCGAGCGATAGCCCTTGGGTCCAATTCATACATGCTGCCCAAGCTACTGCTGATGTAGCCGTGCGTGGNCCCGGCTGAATACCTTTTGTAGAGGTGATGTTNACAATGCTTCCTGATTGAGCTTTTCTCATCCAGGGAAGTGCTGATTGGGTTACACGCAACATTCCAAAAAATTTACGCTCAAANGCAACTTGAAANTCTGTTTCGNCCATTTCAGAAAACCGGCTGGNTGGNAAGTAAGANGCCCCNACAGGGTCTTCCGANAAAACGGGGCGAACAATCTTATCACTTTTATGTTGTTCGGANTCGCCCGCATTATTGACAAGCATATCTATTCGTCCGAAGGTCTCGCCAACTTCAGCAGTAAATGAATCCACCGATTTCCGGTCCATGATNTCAGCCACAATAGGCAATACCGTNGCNCCATATCGTTNCCGCAATTCTTTCGCTGCACGATCAAGNGTGTCAGCGGTGCGCCCGCACATAGCAATTGCCGCACCCTCTTTTGCAAATAATTCGACTGCGGCTCGGCCAATGCCTTTACTACCTCCAGTCAATGCCAAGATTTTCCCGTTGAGTTCTCCCATACGTCCCTCTCGATTTAGTTTNAGGTTTTATGTCATAATCAAATTGTTTGGAGAACCTAGAAGGTTGATATGAATCCACAGCGCTTAGCTCCATGGGTTACGCTTTTTGCAGCATTATTGCTATTCATGCAGTTCGTGTGGCTCATACATTTAGCCTTTATATACGGTGGCAAAAACATGTTCCGAGAGATTTATTGCGGCGTGATAATATTGCCAATGTGGTTTTTTGCCCGTGCAGGGTGGAGCCTTATTTGTGGACACACGAATAAAAAGCATTGTTTGCGCGCGGGATCCATAATCTCAATATTGATTGGTCTCGGGCTCATGTTGTTTGGTTCAATGACCTCAATTGCAGTAACTTTCACCACCTTGTTCTGTTTTTTTGCAGGAATTACGGGATGCCTTGCTTTGATATTAATGACGCGGGAACCCAGAAAAGAAGATAATAAATGAGCGTTACAATTACCCCATTGCATCCGAGATTCGCGGCACGAGTTGAAGGAATTAATATTGCGGGCCATATGTCAGAAACTGATTTTACCGATGTCAGAACCGCATTTGAAAAATATTCCGTGATCGTAATTAACGATCAGGACATTGATGACGAACAACAAATGGAATTCTCAAAACGCTTCGGCGACTTGGAGATGATGGCGCCGCACCTTGGGAATGATGGAAAACCACGCCATATTTCTGTGATGCATAATGAGGATCAAAATGGGAAGATCCTTCCACCAAATGATGAGCGTATGATCTATCAATCGGCAAATATGATCTGGCACTCCGATAGCTCCTTTAAAACCGTGCCGTCGCTTTGTTCGATGCTTCACGCGCGTATACTTCCTCCGAAAGGCGGTGAAACCGAGTTTGCAAGCATGAGAGCTGCTTACGATACTCTGGAACCAGACATGAAAAATTACCTTGAAAACAAGGTAGTAATTCACGATTTCGCAAATACACGCAAAATGGTCGGAGGACAGCTCTCCGACTGGCAAAAAAAGAACCTTCCGCCGGTGCGTCAGGCCCTCATCCGAAAAAATCCTGTCATAAATCGCAAAGCAATATTCATTGGGGGACACGCCACTTTTATCGAAGGAATGGATGAAGAAAACGGGAAATCTCTTCTCGCCCAATTGCTGAAGCATGCGACACAAAAATCATTCGTTTATTCCCATCAGTGGAAAGTGGGAGACCTAGTCATATGGGACAATAGGGCCGTGCTTCATCGCGGTCGAACTTGGGATATCGCTAATTATAAAAGGATTTTGCACCGTACAACCGTCGCTGGCGACGGCCCCACAGTTTAACCTTCAATGTGCATAGATGGATCAGAAATAATGGCAAAAGATGGGCGCTTTTTAATATCACCGTAATATCGCTCTAAGTTCGGCATTTTAGGGCGCTTTATGTCCAGTAGACTCCAGCGATGGCAGCGTATTGTCATAGGTATGTCAGCCATTGTCCAATGATCCGCCGCTAAAAATCTAGTTTCCGCAAGCTGTTCCTCAATAATGTTAAATTGTTCGATTAACCTGAGCCGCATCTCATCAGCCTTGGCGGCGCTGCGCTCGCTCNCTGGTAATCGTATGAGATGCATCACCAAGTCATGCATTGGCGGGATGAGTTGATTATTCTCCCACATTAGCCAACGAGCAGCAGAAGCAAAAAGCCTCGTGTCGTTATCATAAAATAGTTTTGGATCATACTGCATACCAAGATACTGTATTATTGCATTCGATTCCCAGAGCACNTAGCCATTATCATTTATAGTAGGCACTGTGCCATTTGGATTCATCTGACGGTATTCCAATGTATTTACGATACCGAACGGTGTCCCACCTTTTGCAACGGACCCATTGGGACCCATAGTTGCGCTAGCAAGCACATATTCATACTCAATGCCGAGCTCCGCCAATGCCAGCATAACTTTTTGGGTCCGGGCGGAGCTTGGGCGCCCCCATAGTTTGANTTTCATAAAAGCCTCCGTCATTTGAACTTAAACATTATCAACACAATGAGAATGTCACCAACAACAGCGCGTTATTTTAAAAACTCTTTTCTGAAAGTTCGCTACGTCAATACTTCAAAGAAACTTATTTCCTTACGACGTTCGAAATATGTTGATTTGCAGGATGAGGAATAATTTAGGAACTAAAATCCTACCGGTATAATAATCGCGTTGAAAGTGAAGTATGTAAACCAAGTTGCCCAATATATCATTCTTCAATGGTCTCGTTGGCTAGTATTATGTGGGATTTCGGCCTTGTGGGGCAAATGAAATTCAATTCAGTGCACTCCAAGGCAATTACCTCAGGCATCTATTACGGGAGCTGTATTGGTTGACTCTACCTAAGAAATTAGTTCAGATTCTTATTTTAGATAATTTTTGTGGAGGTGGCTATGGGAAGAGAGATCCGTGTTGCAGCAGCTCAAATGGGCCCAAATCAACCAACAGATAAACGATCAGTCATCATCGACCGAATGATAAATTTAATTGAAAAAGGCGCTACTGATAAGGCGGATCTCGTTGTATTCCCCGAACTTGCCTTCACTACCTTTTTTCCTCGATATCTCATTGAAGATGAGGCAGTACTGGATAAATATTTTGAAATCGATATGCCTAACAAGGATAATGAGCATCTGTTCAAGGTGGCGAGAGATGCAAAAGTTGGGTTTTATGTGGGCTATGCCGAATTGAGTGTCGAGAAAAATATTAAACGCCGATACAATACTGCCATTTTAGTGAGCCCTGAAGGTCATATCATCAATAAGTATAGAAAAATTCACCTGCCAGGGACCCCGTCTCCTGTGCAGGGATATGCTCGACAGCAGCTCGAAAAAAAATATTTTTCTGTTGGGAATTTAGGCTTTCCAGT
Source organism: Rhodospirillaceae bacterium (assembly GCA_002718015.1). GTDB lineage: Bacteria > Pseudomonadota > Alphaproteobacteria > UBA8366 > UBA8366 > UBA8366. The sequence goes on along the minus strand of PBCW01000065.1, from coordinate 14,735 downwards.
CGTAGAGGCTTTCGGGGCAAAAATTGGGATGGCTATATGTAATGATCGTCGCTGGCCCGAGACTTTCAGAGTCCTTGCTCTTAAAGGTGCAGAAATTGTTCTGATCGGCTATAATTCCGTCGCAACGAATAGGCACACTGGAGAAAATGAGGAAGAGCTCTACACGTATCATAGTAATCTAACAGTCCAAGCTGGTGCTTATCAAAATGCAAATTGGGTAGTATCTGTTGCAAAAGCGGGTACAGAGGACGGTTCGCCTATGGTTGGCTCAAGCGTCATCGTTGACCCTAACGGAAAACTCGCCGCACAAACAAAGACGCTCGCCGACGAGATTGTTACGCACACGATTGACCTTGATGCCGCAGAGGAGTCTCGACGCTTAATGTTTAATTTCGAAAAAAATCGGCGCATAGAGGAGTATGGAATTATTGCAACACAGCGCGGTGCAACTAGATGAAAATTATCATTTTTATTTCCCAGAAAATAGAGAAGAATTTTAAACATTGTTTTAATCCCAACTAATTTTAATTATTTGGTTCTTGTGGTTTGGCACTCATGCCTAGTCCGCTTGGCATGATGTCAGGCCCTCGTAGGCATTCTTCCAGACCGGTTTTTCTAATGGCCAATAAGCTCCTGATTATAAAAGTGGTCAGGGAAGTTTCCGCTAATTGTTCTTATTATCGCAGAATTGCAGTCATTAGCGCTGATTAAAACCATCCAGCAGAACCAAGATCATCCGCATCTATGCAGGCGGAACTGCTTGAGTTAGGCTTACTTGAAGTTTTCAACAAAGGAGAGCCGTCATGTCTAACCCGCTTGATGCATCAGCTGCAAATAACGACTTGCCTATGTCCGATCTTGTTGTACTCGATTTGACACGCGCCCGCGCCGGGCCCACTTGCGTTCGTATGCTGGCTGATTGGGGGGCGCACGTTATAAAAGTTGAAGCCACAGCTAAGGCGGACCCACGCATTAAAGGCCAGAATACTCAACGAAATCAACCCGACTTCTTTAATCTGCACAGAAACAAACGCAGTGTTACTTTGGACCTGAAAAAACCAGAAGGGCACGCTATTTTCATGAAAATGGTCGCCAAAGCCGATATCATCGTTGAAAATTTCCGTGCCGATGTTAAAAATCGCCTTAAAATTAGCTATCAAGAATGTGAAAAAGTAAACCCCCGAATTATTTATGGTTCAATCTCAGGGTTCGGGCAGACCGGTCCTTACGCTCCACGTCCTGGCGTGGACCAAATCGCCCAAGGCATGGGTGGTTTGCAATCAATTACCGGTGAAGCGGATCGAAGTCCGATGCGTGTGGGTATCCCAATTTGTGATTTGACCGCCGGCATGTATCTTGCCATCGGCGTTTTGACAGCCTTGCATGAGCGTCATCGCACTGGCAGGGGCCGTTGGGTGCACACTTCACTCTTAGAAGCAATGATTGGCATGCTCGACTACCAGCTGGCTCGCTGGACTATGGTTGGAGATCTACCGCCACAAGTTGGTAATGAGCACCCCATAAATGTACCTACTAATCTTTTCCCAACAAAAGACGGCCATGTGAACTTGGCAGCCGGCGGTGATCATATGTTTAAACGGTTTTGCAAAGCGCTTGACTGCGAGGAGTTATTAGAGATCGAGGATTTTCGGACTAACGACCTCAGATTTAAGAATAGGATCGCTGTAAATGAAGCAGTCTCCGAGGTAACGAGGCGTTTTTCCACAGCAGAGGTGGTGGCAAAATTGAATGAGATTGGTGTGCCCTGTGGCCCACAGTATAATATTGCAGAGCTAGTCGAAGATCCGCAGGTAAAGCACCTTGGTGTTACTTGGAAAGTCGAACACCCAGAACTGGGCGAGACCGAAATTAATGGTAATGCTATCAACATTCAGGGGCACGAAAAAGGAGCTCGGTTAAAGACACCAGAATACGGTGAATATAATGAGGAAGTACTTAAATCGCTCGGTTATGATGATGAGGAAATAATTAAGTTACGAGATAGACAAGTAATTGTTTGACCCTCAGCAAACCAAGCAGATTTTAGGCTATATTTCGGAAATTATCATTTTCTGAGAACAACCGNATTGGGTAATATTAAAACGGCTCATGACTAAGCCTTACAACAGTTTTGGCACTTTGACGNAGGATATTAGAAATGAACAAACCGCTCACAGGCAAAGTTGCCCTACTTACGGGAGCGGTACGACGCTCTGGCCGCGACGCGGCCATTCGGCTTGCCGAAGATGGTGCCAAAATTGTTATTAATGCCAAAAACTCCAGAACACTTGCCGAAAATGTGNCCGCTGAGATAAATGATGCTGGAGGCACAGCNATGGTTCATATGGCTGACATAACAGACGAAGCGCAGGTGANAGAAATGATTGGTCATGTGGCTAGCGAGTANGGAGGTCTCGATATTCTCGTGAATAATGCCGCGAATAGAGGCCACAATAAAATAGTTGATATGTCATTCACAGAATGGAAAGAAATCACATCTATAGTGTTGGATGGTTCTTTTCTTTGCACTCGATCAGCCGTAAAACATATGATCGGNAAGAAATGGGGCCGGATAATTTTCTTGGGGGGTATAGGCCCNCACCTAGGGTACCCAGACCGATGTCATGTATCCACCAGCAAGATGGGCTTGATTGGACTTATGCANTGCCTTACCAATGAANTNGCGGCTGANGGTATNACGGTAAATGTAGTTGCTCCAGGGCGTATTGGCGGCGAGAGAGCTCCCAGTGCGGGAGAGCCCTCTGGAAACGTTCCCCCTGTGGGGTTTGTCGGCGAACCTGCCGACGTTGGTCGGACCATTCAATTTCTCTGTAGTCCAGATGCACGATTTATTTCCGGTCAAACTATACACGTTAATGGTGGCAGCTTTTTAAGCTAAATATTATTCCGCCGCACGAGTTAAATCCGCATCNCNATTTTCTATGAGTGAGGAAAAAGCACGAATACTATCGCACTCTTCAACAGTTTGAATTGCGTTNTACACGGCATTTCTTTGCTCAAGAGGCAAGACCCGTGCTGCACANGTATCAAATTTAGCTCTCATTTTNTCTACTGAAATAGGATNGGAGCTTGAGCGCCCGCGAGCNGCTTTTGTGGCTCGAACAACCANCGTACCATCTTCTTTTTCAACNCGCACCTCCGCACCAAAATGATCGTAAGATTCTGGATCCATATCCGGATGAGGCGCTGCTTTTAGCCGGCCCATAAGCAATCGTACTGTTGGATCATTGTATNCCCCCTCNTCAAAATGCTCGAGAACAACTCGCCCCTCTAATAAGCATCGGGACACTACATATTGNACTGAAAATTTTGCATCGAGNACTCCCTGAGGATTAGGCTTATTAGTGTGCTTCAAACGACGTGGNTGTGTCCAAACATCGACGTGTTTAATTTCATCGATAGGTATCTNTTCATCTTCGTAAAGCTCTATTGCNACGTCAGCAGCCGAATGTGTTGAACCGCAACAGGGATATTGCTTAATAGCTATACCTGGGTCCAAAATATCGAGAGGATCACCAAAACCATCAAAGGCTTTATCAATATTGTAGTTGCCACTGCCATTGTATACCTCAAAGAATCCCTGACTATGTTCAAAGGCATCAGGAGCCCCCATGAAACCGGCCTGGGCTAGGCACGCAGCCTGAATTCCATTACGACAGGCCAGTCCCGCATGCAGAGGTTTAGTCATTGTGCCAAAGTTGGACTTTATACCTGACGCCATTGAAGCTGCGATTGCTATCGCATTTTCAATTTGAGCCGGCATCATTTTAAGCAGAGTACAACATGCTGCTGTAGCTCCAAATGTCCCCAAAGTTGAAGTAGGATGCCACCCCTTCTCATAATGGTGCATATGAACAGCTTTACCCAACCGGGCTTGCGTCTCAAAACCGACTACGTAGGCATGCATTATCTCTTTACCTGTCGCGTTAGTATCTTCAGCAAGTGCCAAAATTGCTGGAAACAAAACTGCCGACGGATGACCGCCAAGCGAATTATTCATATCGTCAAAATCATGGGCGTGCGACGCTGTTCCGTTCACAAGTGCTGCATCAAGAGCACTCATTCTATCTGATTTCCCATAAATAAGAGATTTACCCACTGACCCCTGCCCAAATACTTTGCGCGCAATTTCCGTACACGGCTCATTTGAGCCCGCCAAAGTAACCGCAACGTAGTCGAGTAATCCGTATATTACCCAACGGTTTACTTTTTCGTCTAAAATTTCTGAGCCTAAACTACCAATACTTTCCGCAAATTTTTTAGCAAATCCCATTAAATGCTCCTTTCTTGAAAGGCAACGTAATAACACTGTTCGGTTGAACGCCAACCAGTCACATACTCAGTTTCGGTGTTATTCAACGTCACCTCATATTTATTTCTGTTATGCAATCTCGATAAAGAACCCCACCGTGCTTAAAATAGTCGCTAATGAAACAGTCTTTGTAGACCTATAGTCATTATGAATGTGACCATGCCGCTCGGGGAGAAACACCTTTTATTTGTGCGCGATGCATCCTACGACGTTCATTATTGTCGAACGCCTCTCGGTAATGCATGCAACAACGATTATCCCAGATTAGCAAATCACCTACGTGCCAATCATGTCCCCACGAAAACGAACTGGCATCACAGTGCTTCCAGAGCCTATCGAATAATTCTGTATCAGTTTCTCCAATAATATTCGATGCACCTGATTTCCGGCCCAAAAACAAAGCTCGCTTCCCCGTCTCTGGATGAGACACCACTAGAGGATGATGTGCACCAGGAGCTTTTTTGGGATCTGTATTGCCATCAAATTCCTCATAAATCTTCCGCACTTCGCCAGCGCTAGTGTAAGTCGCGTCGTGCACTGCTAGCTTTCTCCAAATTTTTTCTTTAATTTCATTAGGCAGGGTCTCATAAACCTTATACATATCCATAAAATGAGTGCTGCCGCCAGCGTTTGGAATTTCCAACGCGTAGAGCATGCTCGCCGTAGGCGGTTTATCGATATATGACATATCTGTGTGCCATATTGCTTCACCACTACCTAAACTGCCAATGGGCTTTCCATCCTCTTTGATGTTAGAAATACAAGTTAACTCGGGAAATTCAGTCAGCCAGGTATCCCCAGACTTGTTGGGTGGAGAGTGTTCTGGCTCTCCAAAATACTCTGCTACGGCCACAAGATTTCTATTGCTGAGTTTTTGGTTGCGAAAAAAAATAACCAAATGATCATACCAAGCTTGTAAAATTCTGTGGATCGTATCATCCATTAACGGTTTACTGAGGTCGATACCGATAATTTCAGCGCCTAACGGTGCATCCAAAGGAATGACTCTCATATCATCTTGTGCTTGCCCATTTCCCATTCTCCCTGAAACTCCTCGCGATCCTTTTCTAATTATATTGCCTGAATTCTTTTATCAATAAAACTAGATCGTAACATTTACAATCCTGACAAATCAGCACTGGCTTTGGTTGAGCAATTTTAAGGTTTTTTTTTGGAAAAACCAAATCTTGATGGTTTTGTGACTTGCAGGTAGTACTTGTGTATTATGATACCACCTATTTTCGGAGAGGCGATGTTTAGACCTAATGTTTTTATTATGCGGTGGGTTTGTATCGCTATATTTCTTACCTCGATGCATATTGTGAATTATAGTGCCAGTGCAGCTACTGTCCCTGGTGAGGCTAAGCAGTATATGGATAAACTTGCAACNAAGACCCTTGGCATTTTAGGCAACAAGGATATTCCGCTCACCGAGCGCGAACANAAAGTTCGTACACTTTTAGGTGAAAATCTTGCAATTGAAGCAATCGGCCGATTTGTTGTCGGACGAGCCTGGCGCGGCGCCTCTGACGAGCAAAAAAGTGTNTACCGAGACCTTTTTGAAAGTTTTATTACAATAACATATGCAAAGAGATTAGGAGGTTACGCTGGAGAACGGTTTANAATCACNTCCTCTAANAGTGTCGGGAAAAAAGGTGACGCACTCGTTACGACCGAAATTCAGCGCCCNAGTGGTCCCCCNTTGAAAGCGAGTTGGCGCATTCGCTACTCGAAAGGCGCATTTCTGATACTGGATGTNATGGTTGAGGGAATAAGCATGGTTGTGGCTCAGCGTGCCGAGTTTACTACCATAATAAAGAAAAGCGGNATGCAAGGCCTAATAGAAACGCTGCGTGCAAAGGCCTCTTCATTCGGCGTGAGGGCTCCNAAATGACAGGAAGGGAACGGATGATGACAGGCAAAAGAANAGTCCGAAATTCTATTGGAACCGACAAGCGTAGGCGATACNCACNTGCNCTANTANCGATGNTNGTAANGATAATAATCGTNAATCTTGANGTCATTGCAGGTGCTAAAGCTGATTTCAAAACTGGATGGAATGCATATCAAAATGGTGATTTTACTAGNGCCCTCAAAATCTGGANGCCTCTAGCTGAGAAAGGNGACCCCCGAGCTCAATTCAATATCGGCGTAATGTTTGCAGAGGGAAANGGGCGAGCGCAAAGTTATAAGCGCGCNNTNCAATGGTGGGAGAAAGCAGCANNAAATGGAGATGCGGAGGCCCAACACAATATTGCNATGGCTTACATTGTGGGCAATGGCGTAGAACAANACTATAAACAAGCCGTTAACTGGTTAAAAAAAGCTTCTANTCTTGGTCTGGTGCGCTCACAGTATGCCCTCGGTAGNATGTATGACTACGGTTTCGGTATCGCCCGNGATCAAGTAGAGGCTGCGAAATACGTTTCTTTGGCAGCCCAAAAAGGCTTCGACAANGCACAATATAACTTAGGCAAGCGATACCGAGATGGCAAAGGAGTCTCAAGAAGTCTTGGGCTCTCAGCAAAATGGTTTTTAGCTGCGGCAGAGCAGGGCCACGTTAGAGCACAAAATCACATAGGTGTTAGACTTATCCGCGGGGATGGAATAGAAAAAAATCCTGCAAAGGGNTTGATGTACCTTATTTTNGCTGCGGAAAAAGGANACATAAAAGCAGCCGAGCATAAANCTGAACTCAGCGCAGNTATTTCGATCNAAGATAAGAAGATGGCNGAAGAAATGGCAACCAGTTGGAAACCTACTCGGTAATTATTGTTTCCGTCTAAAATGGCNTTTTTTTGTNGGAGGGTTCGAACGACCAAGTATCCAAGCGGGACACATAGCGACAACGTAGANTACACTAATAATCAGAAACCCGTCTTTAAAACCGAGCGTACTAGCCTGAGCCGAAACTATATCACCCAAGTAATGCAAAGCCCCTGGACCACGAATAGCCTCTGGCACTCCAAATTCCCCGAGAAGGTTCCCCACTTGATCCAACAAACCTCTGCTTATCAGGTTTTCAGGNGTTTGAGTCGCTACNAGTGCATCTGCATGAAATTGNGTTCGTTGTTCCATAGCTACNACCAAGCCACAGACTCCAAAGGCTCCNCCAAGCTGGCGAAGAAAATTCATTGTACCAGAACCCTTNTTCAACTCCTCAGNAGAGAGTGCTNTCAAAGCGGCGGTATTAAGAGCAGGTAGTATCATCGACATCCCGAACCGACTGATCATAACGAAGACAGCAAAAGTCCAAAAAGCTGTGTTAACGTCGGAACCGTTCATAAGGAGACTNCCGAGCGCAAACATCCCAAGCCCAATCATTACCATATAATGAGGAGAAACGAGGTCAGTAAGTCTGCCCATAAAAGAAACTAAGCATACAACCATNATNCCCGCGGGAAGTAACACCAAGCCCGACAGCGTNGCGGAAAAATTCTGNACCTNTTGAACAAACACNGGAATTATATAGTTGGAAGCAAAATTACCCATNCCAAAAACGAAATAAACGATCACTGCAGCACTNAACTGCGCNTTATAGAACAGAGAAAAGTCTAATANNGGCGNCGCACTTCGTAATTGTAGNCGAATAAACCAACCACCCACTATNAATGCCANGAAGAACAACGTGAGGATATAGTTTGACGACCAGCCATAGCGCTGTCCATTGCTGAGAGCTGTTAACAATAGGAATACTGCNGCTACTAAAAGGATGTAACTTGACCAGTCAAATCGCGGCAAATGACGAACCTTCCATGATCCNGGAAGGAAAAAGAACCCNAAAGCCAAAGCCGCGGCACAAAATGGCAAAGGAAACAGAAAAATATGACGCCAACTCAGTTCATCTATAATGTACCCACCCGCTACAGGTCCAAGCATCGGGGACATCATGAGGCCGGTGCTATAAATCCCCATCGCCAACCCTCTCCTGTCAGGAGGAAAAGCACGATAGATCACTGACATCATTAAGGGTTGTATNATACCTGCTGGAATACCCTGTATAACCCGACCCAGTATCAAAATATCCATGGTGGGACTTAANTAGCAAAGCCAACTCCCAAAAAGNAAAACGACTGCGATAACCGTGTANGTTAACCGTTCTCCCAAAGCATCNATAAACCANGCNGCCAGCAATTGNCTAGCAACCATGGTCGCTATGAAGGCAGTTGCCATCCATTGTGCCTGGTCNTGNCCAACACCAAATGCNCCCATNGCNCTNGGCACTGCAACATTTACTATAGTNGCTGAAAGCACCATTGATATGGTCCCCGTAACCCCNGCAGCCGCGACTAACCATCGAAACTTAGGGCCATAACGNGCCTCAAGCTCTGCCATATCTCCAGCGGCCATCTTTATTTCTCCGTATATCGCGGNCGCTCNCGCATGGCATATGCTGGTAGTAATGCCAAAAGGAAAAANANGGCAAGAACTAGGAAGCCATCTTTAAAACCTAATGTATAGGCTTGCGCATAGACAATTTCGCCAAGATAATGTAGCGCGCCCGCTGTATGCAATGCATCTGGCAGTCCGTGTTGCCCCATTAGATTGCTAACGGCACCCAACAGTTCGCGGCTAACATTATTACCGGGTGTCTGAGTNGCGGTGAGGCTCGTGCCATGGAACTGNGCTCGGTTCTCCATTGTAATNACCAGTATTGAGATACCAGATGCGCCACCGAGTTGCCGAAGAAAGTTCAAGGCACCAGCGCCTTGATTTAGTTCCTCCGGNTCAAGGGCATCGAAAGCTGCAGTAGTGAGGGAGGGCAAAATAAATGCGAGACCAAATCTACTTATGATTATAAAAATCATGAGACTNAAGAAAGAAGTGTTCACATCTGCTCCGCTCATAAGGATAGCACCAGCGGCAAATAGTATNAGNCCCGCCATAACCATAATGTGTGCCGGCACATGATCTGACAGCCTCCCAGTAAAAGGCAGTGCTGCCGACANNAGAATTCCTGCCGGCATCATTACAAGACCTGCGTTACTAGGTGTAAACCCCTGAACCACCTGAGAGAACACNGGGACCATATAACTAGANGCAAAGTTGCCCATACCNAAAACAAAAGATACCGCCACTGCNGCACTGAAACGTCCGTGACGAAAAAGAGAGAAGTCTAGCATTGGAAGCGTTGCCTGAGTTTGTATCTTTATGAACCATATACCTGTAGCTAACCCTATTAAAATCGTATAGATCATTATATTGGAATCCCAACCCCATCTCTGGCTGTTGGACAANATGGAAATGATGCAACACAATGTTATGCATAGAAGTATGTAGCTCGACCAATCNAATCTTGGCAAAGGTCCNCTCGGGCGATCTCCGGGTATAAAAATAGGCCCAAAAATCAGTCCGATAATTGCCAGGGGTACTGGTGCATAAAATATTGTTCTCCATGAAAAATAGTCGATTACGTACCCACCGAGTAATGGACCGAAAGTCGGCGCTAAGGTTGCCACCATGCCATATATACCCATTCCGAAACCACGTTTATCAGCAGGATAGACTTTAAAAACCAGCACCATAACCAAGGGTTGCATCACCCCGGCTCCCATGCCTTGCAGCACCCGACCCAAAACCAAGAAATCTAAGGTGGTTGTTGTGGTACAAACAAGAGTACCAAATAACCAAATACATATAATNATGACNTAGGCAAGNCGCGTACCAAAAGCTCTTACAAACCAATGNCTGAGAAGTTGGCTTGCAACCATAGTCGCAAGATAAGCTGTNGCTACCCATTGGGCCTGATCTTGGCCTACTCCGAAAGCACCCATAACGCTTGGAATTGCTACGTTGACAATAGTTGCCGAGATGAACATACAAAATGTACCGGACATAGCAACAATAGTTATTATCCAGCGATCNGTAGGGGTGTANTCCTCTACGCGTCCGTGNTCATTGGTCTCGGATGTCAATATTGACCTCNACCATCATGCCAGGACGNAGCAGTCCTTCCTCCTGCTCTACCTTGATTCGAACTGGCAACCGCTGCGTAATTTTNGTNAAATTACCACTGGGATTTGGCGTGGGAAGTAGNGCGAACTCGCTTGTTGTGGAATTGCCTATCGCTTCTACCCTCCCAGTAATCTCGAGATCGGGAAAAGCATCNACAGAAATATCAACAGACTGGCCNATCCGTAGTTTGCGAACCTCGGTTTCTTTAATGTTGGCTTCGACCCAAATCTTATCTGGGTCATGTATGATTGCGAGCCTTTGTGCCGGCGTCACATACTCCCCGACATCAACAAAAATTTTATCAACCACACCCCTAATTTTACTTTTAATTGTACGATCCGTAAGATCAATCTTTTGCCGCTCTAGTTTAGCTCCGAGCTGCTCTATACGTTGTCGCAGGACTTCNCCTTCCTCATCCAATACCTGAACCCGATTTAGATTTGCCGCCGCTTCATCTAGCCGCGCTTCCAAAGATTGNAGANTTGCTAACGCTTTTTGGTATTCAACGTTTACTTGCTGGGCACGTGTCATGGCCTGCTCTAATTGAATNCGCGGAATAACCTTCTTCTTAAATAACGTTTTTGTACGCTGCAATTCAGTCCGAGCTACCTCACGATGAACNTTCANTGCCTGTACAACTGACTTAGCCCCGTTCANTGACGATACTGCCGTTTGATATTGACTTTCAGATTGTTTCGCCACCAAGTCACGACGAGCATGCAGACGGTCAAGGGATGCATCGGTAGCTTTAACTTCNGACCCTAGCTGNCGCACTAACAGCTNAGACTCTTGTTTATCTATAACCGTNAGNACGTCGCCCACGCCAATGATTTGTCCCTCACGCACTGGNATTNCAGTAATCCAACCTGGTACACGGCTTGAGATTGTGATGAGATTTCCGGTTATGCGAGCATCATATTCGTAAACATGAGTCATTCGAGAACGTATCTCGAATCCACCCCANATTAGGCCGACCATAACTAAGACTGCCGCAGCTAAGTGTTGTNGTTTNAAACCAGGAAACCNTTTGTAGACCGATACAAGCGCGGAGAATCTACCCAGACTGNTAAATGAACTTGCCTCGGATTTTTTCTCTTCCTTTTTTGTCACCNNGATATCCTTACTTGCTATTTCATGNGCCCAANCAGTCACAGGCGAAATCAATTTGTTTTTGTTCGTTCTTCTAGTTCAGAAAATGTTTNNAAAACAGGCNCTGGTACAGCGCTAATNGCCCCTATTCAAATCTTNGTGCTACGNGTCGTTTGCAACCTGTCATCCCAACATNTTTGATTGCCTCAGTNGTAACTTAAATGCCTATATCTTATCTCAGCCAAACCGCATTTCTGAAACCATAGCCGTTGCTCCATCTGGGTCAGCCACCCACATAGTTGCACCATCACCCGCGGAATTCGGTTTGCCCGACAAACTAAAGGGCGCAAAATCATAAAGTGGACGAACAAATTTAGTAGCCACTTCTGTCAGAGACCTACCCTTGTTTTTTTCCAAGCAAAAATCTATCAAGAGACTAGTTGTTAGCCGTGCATTCACTATCAGTCCTGGGTAGCCTTCAATTTCGGTAACATATTTGTAATCATAATGGATTCGAGATGCATTAAAGGTAAGGGCTGAAAATCGAAACATCTGAATGGGGTCGGCCTGATAAACTTTTTCCCAAACCGCATCGTCTCGTGGGGGCGCAGGCTTTCGTTTTGTATCGCTTGGCTTGGCCGCTTCTCGATAAACTATTGTCCTATCATCTATTAGTGCTGGCCCATCCTTACCTGAAATGGTATTGCGAGTTATAATGAAAACGAGTTGGCCAGTACCACCCATCTTTGGCGTAATATCGTGAATTTCAGTTTTCCGATGTATTTTTTCCCCAACATGGAGCGGCTTCAAATATTCAAGACGGTTGCCTGCGTGCATGCGACGGGCGAGCTGCACAGGAGGCAGAAATTCGCCCCTTTTAGGTAATCCAACTTCACCAAGCTCTGAGTGACGGGTACGATCATGGAAGAAAAACCAATGAGCGCCGGGTGGAATTTCATCGCCGTCCTTAACTTCTGGTACCTCCCAATCCATGGTTGCAGCATAATTCATGATCGGCGCTGCAGTAACTACATCCTCTTCTTCAATGCTACGCCCAATCCAACTTCGCAATTCTTCAGCACTGAGCCCTATTTCTTCACTCATTCTTCATACTCCACATCTACCGTGTAGGCTAATCCACCAGTTGGATTGACCGCCCACAAACTGGCAGTCCCAGGCTCCTCCCCTTCCTTTCCATTAACAGTGAAGGGGGCGATATCATACAGTGCAGAGCGCGCCATTACTTTAATTCTCTTCAAGGTCGCTTTGGGCTTATTTTCATGAAAAAGCTCTAGAAGCATAATCATTGTTAGTCCACCGTTAAAAACGAGCCCCGGATACCCCTCGACTTCAGTCACGTAAGACCTGTCGTAATGTATACGGTGGCTATTCATTGTCAGTGCCGAAAACCTAAACAACAAAACCGGAGATGGTTCGATTTCTTTAACCCACTGTGCCCCTTCTGGGGGCTGAGCTGGCTTATGACTTGCGGTTGACCCGGCCACGGCTTCTCCGCGATATATTTGCATGCGATCGTCTGTAATAGCCACCCCATCTTTGTCAGCAATCTCCTGACGAACCGTGACAAACATTAAATCCCCAGAACGGCCTTCTTTAGCTGTCACATCTGCTATGCTCATGATCTTGGTTATCGGCTGACCAACCCTAACTGGACGATTAAACGTCATCGTCGTTCCGCCGTACATCCGTCGAGGTAACGGACTCGGGGGCATAAATTCCCCGAGTGCCGGATGGCCGTCACGGCCACAGGCAGACAACGGTGAAAGTTCAGGAAATCCGAGCCTGTACCAGACAAATGGGACATCGTCACCATTCTGGAATTCGAAATTCTTCCGGTCTAATGTTGCCGCCATACAGCTAGCAGCGTACGGTGTCACGATGCCTTCAAGGGTCTTGGACCTTCCTATCCATGCTCTGGCCTCTTCCAAACTTTTTTCATCAATCATAGATTTTCTCCACAATTACACCCTTTTATATAACCTATTACGCTTACCACTTTTCGTCGAGAGCCAACATCATTGACGCATACCTATTTCGAGGCCATTAATTCGGTAATGATATTAATGAGTAATTTGGCATGAAGATATGTATATTTGGAGCCGGTGCAGTTGGTGGTATACTTGCCGGCAGAATGATTAGAGGCGGTGCTGCTATTACAATAGTTGCCCGTGGCGCCCATTTAGAGGCGATGCAAAAAAAAGGACTCAAAATCTACGACAGAAACGGAAAGTGGAAAGTTAAAGTAGAATCTACTTACAACACTCAATCACTTGGCCAACAAGACCTCTTAATTTTAGGGGTCAAAGCGCATACTCTGGCACCCGCACTTGCTCAAATTGAACCTTTAGTCGGTGCACACACTACAGTTATGCATATCGTAAACGGCATCCCGTGGTGGTTCTTCCATGGTATAAACATTAATCCTACAGCCGAATATTTGGACAGCGTTGATCCCGGTGGACTCATACTAAAAACGTTTGGTCCAGAGAAGGCATTAGGCTGTGTAGTTCACATTGCAAGCAATATTATAAAACCCGGTGTAGTTGAACATAACGCAGGTGGTACGTTCCTGATTGGTGAGCCAAACAATAGCGAAAGCGACAGAGTGAAGCGTGTGGTTGCTGCTCTCTCTCCAAGCGGACTGAGAATCCAGCCTTCAACAGATATACGTTCCGCAATTTGGTCTAAACTATATTCAAATATCACAGGCAACCCCCTGAGCGTACTGCTGGAAGCAGGATTTGAGGGCATCTTCGGTGCACCAGGCATGCGCGATGTCTTATACAATATAATTAAAGAAGCCTCCTCGGTGGCTAGGGCGTTCGGCTCTAATGCTTGTCAGGACATAGACAAACGCTTGAATGGACTTGCCACCCTTGGTAATGCCAAATCATCCACGCTCCAAGACTTCGAAGCTGGAAAATCACTCGAACTTGATGCGCTTGTTGGCTCTGTATCAGAATTAGGCAGGCTCGCCAAAATAGCGACACCAACCATTGACTTAGTCTATGCGCTTACCTGCCAAAAAGCTCTGCTGGCTGGACTTTACTCTCGCATGGAAAACAAGGCGAATAGCATATGAAAGCTACACGGGTCGCAGAATATAGTGGCTCGACTACTCTCTCTTACGATGAGATTCCAATTCCCGTTCTGCAGGAAAATGAAGTCTTAGTTGATATCGAAATAGCAGGTGTGAATTTCATTGATACCTCTACGCACAATGGGCTTTACGCGCTAAGGCAGGAGTGTACGCCTCGGACATCGGAGCATAGCGCCCCTGACACTCCGCATGCACGGGATGCACTGCGGGACCCGGGCAGCGACACGAATCAAGCGC
>PBCW01000064.1 GCA_002718015.1 Rhodospirillaceae bacterium | reverse complement strand
ATATAGCAATTATAGAAATTTGTATGATGTTAGGGACGACCCTACTAAACACAATTTTTCATAAACGTGGAATACGCGAGGAGGTGTACGACCAAAATCATACAACGCGGCCTCCCATTCCAAAGGAGGTGGAAGTGAAGATCACCTCTGAGGTTCGCGATATAATGGACGAGCTGCATTACATTGAACAAATGCGCGGTCTTTATTGTCGAGGTATAAGCGGTAAGCTTCGAGACCCCCGTGATTTACCAGATTTAGATCCTGCCGTCACAGCAAAGTGTCTTTTGAAGATTGAAAAAATTAGGAGATTTGCTGCTAAGGTAATGGAGGAGTGACATAGGGTAATGAAGATTGCTGCACATTTAAAGTTAGCTAAAAGTTGGACAACGACACTTGCAAAGCTTGATCCTGAAACCGACCATCTGGCGATATTAGAATTTTCTATGATGCTCGGTACAACCTTAATGAATGCCGTTTTACACAAACGCGGTATTACAGACGAGTCCTTCGATCAGAACCATACTAACCGGCCGCCTTTCTCTAAAGAAATGATGACAAAAGTTACTCCTGATATCTCGAAAATGATGGAAATGATGGCCTTTTTGGAAAATGCTCGTAACTTACATTGCCGGGCAATAGGTCATGATCGTACTGCTCCTCGTGTGTTGCCGCAATGGGAGCCCAACGTTGTTAGTCAGTGCGCAATTCGTCTTAGAGCGATACAAGCTTTTGCCGATGTTGTTATGCAAGAGAAATCGAACTGTGCTTAGAACTTGATATATCGTAGGCTTAGAGAATATAATTGGATCTAAACACTGACTACAGACTGATGCCAAGCAGACGATCGCGTTTGTTGAACGTCTTTGCCAGCGAGAAAAATTTATCAAGATACTTCATGAGACTGAACCATCAATCTGGTGACATATTATGGATGGAACACCAAAGGTAGTCTTTCGGCAGGATTTTATAAGGTACACCGCCAGATATTTGGACCGGTCTTGATCAAAGTTGGGGCCGACTCAACCTATGCTTAGAGTCTTGACTGCGTTTTAAGGGCTACTCATCAAGTTGTAAATTTTTAAATGGACTGCATCATGAATGGTCACGAAATTTTTGACAGAGCACAAAATATAGGCGTTGAAAAATTCTTTTCCTTTAAATAGCTAAATTTTACAGAGGGTTAGCAAACGGCATAGATAGTGCACTAGGCAAATCGTTGGTTTATTGAATTTTTTATTGAAGCGTAAGAATAGGGGCCTCAATTGTTTGATGAGATGTTGACCGACAAGGGTGTTGTCAGACCTCCTTACAAGGTCCTATCAAAGTGGATTGAAAAAGTTGGCATAGAGTTTTTACGACAGCGCAGTGAGGAAGCTGAAACTATTTTTCAGAGGTTAGGGGTCACATTTTCTGTCTACTCTGATGGTGGGGATCCGGAGCGCTTGATCCCCTTCGACGTCATACCGCGTATTTATGATTCCGAAGAGTGGAGATTTCTATCTGCCGGGATTATCCAACGTTCTCGAGCCCTTAACGCTTTTCTATTTGATATCTATCATCGTGGTGAAATTTTGCGCGCTGGTGTGGTCCCTACGGGATTGGTCTATCAAAATGAAAGTTTCATTCCAGAAATGGTATCTGTAGATCCGCCACACGGCATTTACAGCCCTATAACTGGAATTGATTTGGTTCGAACAGGTGTAAATGACTTTTATGTGTTAGAAGATAACTGTCGCATTCCTTCTGGCGTTAGCTATATGATGGATAATCGCGAAATTATGATGCGAATGTTTCCCGATCTCTTTTCAAAAATAAGCATCGAACCCGTAGATCAATATCCTGATGGACTGAGAAAAACCTTGCTTGAGCTCGCGCCTAGTAATGCTTCGGAGGACCCGAATGTAGTAATTTTAACGCCTGGGATGCATAATTCCGCTTTTTATGAGCATTCTTATTTAGCAGACCAAATGGGTATTGACCTAGTTGAGTCACAGGATCTATTTGTCGAGGACCGTGTGGTTTGGATGCGAACAACCTTGGGTCCAAAGAGGGTTGACGTTATATATCGTCGCGTGGATGATATGTTTTTAGATCCATTGTTCTTCCGACCCGATAGTCTTTTAGGAGTTATTGGGCTTTTCGACGCTTACCGGCATGGAAATGTAACTCTTTGTTCTGCACCAGGGGCTGGAGTTGCTGATGATAAAGCCGTTTACGCCTTCGTTCCAAAAATGATTGAGTTTTATCTTGGCCAGAAACCAATTCTGAAAAATGTGAAGACCTGGCTATGTGGTGTGGCCGACGATTGCGCCTTTGTTCTTGATAACCTGAGTGAACTTGTGGTTAAGGAAGTGCATGCTTCCGGTGGATATGGAATGTTGATTGGTCCTGCAGCGACTGCGGCCGCATTAGCAGATTATTCTGCACGTATTCGTGACAACCCATCCAATTTTATTGCGCAGCCAACTCTCGCGTTATCAACTCTCAACACACTTTGTGGCGACGCGCTTTCAGGTCGCCACGTAGATTTTCGCCCGTTTTGTCTTATTGGGGAAAAAGAACGACTTGTGGCTGGTGGGTTAACTCGGGTCGCTCTTACCGAGGGCTCATTAGTGGTAAATTCGAGTCAGGGTGGTGGAGTTAAGGACACATGGGTTTTGGCTGATAATAAATTTGGCTTTCGGTAAGGAACAATGCTGAGCAGAACAGCAGAGAATTTATTTTGGATTGCTCGATACATAGAGAGAGCGGAGTCTATGGCTCGTCTCATTGAAATGGGTTGCCGTATGGCAATGCTACCAACATTTGCTAGTCGAGAGGAGTGGCGTTCTATTTTGATAGCGGCACAAGCGAATAGACACCCTTTATTAGATCGTCGTGTTAATGAGGCTGAAGTTATTAATGAATTGATGTTGAATCTTGAAAATCCTTCATCTATTGCAAGCTGCTTGAAGAGTGCGCGCAATAATGGTCGAAATGTCAGGTCAGCAATTACTCAGGAAATGTGGGAGGCACTTAATGATGGGTGGGGGCGTTTGTCAAACATAGATGGGGTCTCCGTTCAAAGAGACCTTCCAAGTCTCCTCGATTGGATTAAACAACATTCATCTGTATTTAGGGGAGCTGCGGAAACCGGCATGATACGCGATGATGGGTACAATTTTTTAAGGATCGGTGGCGCGTTAGAGCGCGCTGATATGACATTGAGGCTTTTGGACATAAAATATTACGTCCTTTTACCAGAAATTGACAAGATAGGCGGTGGCCGTGATCACCACCAATGGACAAGTATCTTGCATGCGTTGTCGGCAACACGGGCATATCAGTGGGTCTATCGTGGCGATTTCAGTCCATGGCGGATAGCAGATTTCCTGGTATTGAATCGTTCTTTCCCTAGGTCAGTTAATTTTTGTTATCAACAATTGGGACATTTCTTGTCGTTATTGCATCATGGCTCAGGTTACTCAGACCATTGTTATGATATTGCGCAGGAGATGATTTCAAAAATGGCAGAAGTGGGAATGGGGGAAATCTTCCGAGATGGACTGCATGAATTTATAGTTGATGCAATTGCCCACACTGATCGTTTGAATTCTGCAATCTCACATTCATATTANTTNGAACCGGCCCATGCTGTTAACTATTAAACATCGAACAACATATGAATATGAGGTTGACCCTTACAGGGTCGGCTTGCGACTAATGATGTTTCCGAGAAATCTGCCTGCACAGAAAGTTCAACAATGGGCTATCACAGTAAACGGCGAGCTCATCAATAAGCAATTTGAAAATGCCTTCGGCGAAGGCGAGGCTATTTGGCTTGCTTATGAGCCTGAGACACCCCTTGAGCTAATCGCGGAGGGTATTTTTGAGGTAAAGGACAATTCTGGTGTCGTTTGTGTTTCAGAAAGAAAAGCACCTAGCGAAATTTTTCTTCGCCAAACTCACTTGACTCAGCCCGATGAGGCTATTCGCAAATTAGCGCTAGGATTGCCGTCAAAGGCGTCGCTAGAAATGGCCCATGCATTATCCAATATAATTTCCGAAAGAATACTATATCTGCCTGGCAAAACTGATTCGGCGACTACGGCGGCTGACGTGCTCAAAAATGGGGCGGGGGTTTGCCAAGACCACACTCATTTGATGATAAGTATAGCGAGGGAAATGGGTGTTCCTGCTCGTTATGTGGTTGGATATTTATTTGAACCTGATAGAAAGGATGAGTTAAGGGAAACTCATGCATGGGCAGAATTACAAATAGATGGGCTTGGTTGGGTTGGCTTTGACCCATCNAATCAAGTGTGNCCGACAGATCATTATGTACGTTTGACATCAGGGTTTGACGCAGATGATGCAGCACCAATAAGCGGAATATTGGTGGGCACTTGTGCAGAGACTATGGATGTGGAAGTTAGTGTTGACTGCGTATCCCAATAAAATAGGTGTCAAAATATGACGTATTGCGTCGGCATTAAAATTTCAGATGGTTTGGTATTCCTATCGGACACACGAACCAATGCCGGTGTCGATAATATTGCACGGTTTCGGAAGATGTTTACTTGGTCTATCAGGGGAAAACGCGCAATTGCAATAATGGCCTCGGGTAACCTATCAATTACACAAGGTGTCATAACTCGGTTGAACCAAGATATTCAATGTTCACAAACCGATGATGTTGAGTGCATTTTGAATGCAGATACTATGTTTAGGGTCGCTCAACTTGTGGGTAAAAAAATGAAAGGTATTCAAGAACGTCATAGTGAGGACCTTGAGGNGCATGGTGAGGCTTCCAGTGCGACNTTAATAGTGGGCGGTCAGCGGTTAGGTGGTCGGCATCGGCTGTTTCAAATTTATTCGGCTGGAAACTTTATTGAAGCTACCCCTGATACTCCGTATTTTCAGATAGGCGAGCACAAATACGGCAAACCAATTTTGGACCGAGTGCTGACCATTAACACACCTTTGAAGGATGCTATCAATGCTGCAATGGTTTCGATGGATTCTACTCTTCGCAGTAACCTATCTGTAGGCATGCCATTAGACATAGCTGTTATTAGAGGTGATACGTTAGAGGTCTCATGCCAAAGAAGAATTGGCGCTGATGATGCTTATTTTCGCAATATTACAAATAGCTGGTCTTTGGCGCTGCGAGATGCCTTCTACACTCTGCCGGACCTAAGAGGTAATTAAGACCACGGATGATTTACAACTATCACTTCGTGGTAGATGATCCAAAACTTAATTCTTTTGAGTACCAAAGCATTCAAAAATAATTTTTATCTACAGAAGTTTTTATATTCATTTTCCCAGGAATCCGATCCCTTGAAGAAAGTAATATTAACTCTTCCCTCCCTTCAGAAACGAATTGCATTTGATGCAATTGATGGCGGGAAAAGGTTATCAGAACGAGAGAGCACATATAGAATAGGCGCTTAACAATCAGCTATGTAAGGAGCGCGCCAAAATGTATTACTGCTTCTTGGTGTTCAATCAGTGGATAAGGTTTAAATGGATCAGTCCATTGTTTAACAAGTTTCGTTGTTTCCTCTTCAATCTTTACAGAACTACTGCAAAAGATCTCACGTAGTGTGTTCTCAGAACCGTACTGCCGGCGTGTGGCAGTGCTGCTTCAGACCATCTCCTGATGTATACTGCTGTCTTTTCCTTGCCTATAGTAACTGCCGCCGCACCAATTNAGAATATTTTTAAAAGCGGGTTTTAAATGCGGTTTCTGCGGATTGGTTGCCAGGTCCAACAATTGAGCTGACAACTATTTTTCCTACAAGCACCGCGTTTGTTTTTCTGGTGNTCTNCTCCAAGGAAAGATGTCCACCGAATGATTTTCTGATGACAGCAAGAAAGTTGTNATNTTCCAAAATGATTAAGTTATACAATTTGGCTATTTTCCGCATCACCAACAGTTATATCAGGAAAATCCAATGCTCATGGCTTAGCTGTTTAAGGATTAATGCTCGCCGGCCCAGTATTGCCATACGCGGAGCCGATCAGNTTTGTAACAATGACCGTGTATCTGGAATTATTAACAGCTTTCTAAGGGTCAACTAAAACTGAAAACTGTCCGTTTTTCTCCGCTGCGTGTTGGTGGTTAGTGTAGCGTTTGCAAACGAGAAGCTCTTTATTTCTTTTTTGATTGAGTATATCCCAATGTTCATAAGTTACCTGTAATTCAGGTAAATGCCCACCGGCTTGTAGTGTGAAATAGCTAGTCTCAAAAATATTCGAAGAAGGAGCTAGAATTTCTTGCTACTCATGTAATTTTTGTTTCCCACCGTAGATACCTTAAAAATGGATAAAGCAATTTCAATCCGGTATATATTCCTTTTCCCAATCGTATCATCGGCAATCTAGAGCTGCATCTTAAAATGCGTATGCAAGTCCGCCGCCCGCTCNTGGATCGGCGCCACCTCGTACTTCGCCGTTTTCGTCAATGCCTATTACGTGTGCCATTGACATGTCCATACCGAAACTTTCCGGCTTATGCTTCACCATGTGACCCATTTTTTTAAGCTCAGAAACAGTGAAAGTCGGTACGGTAGCCTCGGCGTGTATGCCATTACCTTCACAGTGTATGCGTGGCACTGTCACCGCCTCAACAGGGGACATTTTAAAATCTACAATATTAATAATCGCTTGAAGCACCGCACTTATAATGACGCTTCCACCGGGAGCGCCCGCTATCAATATTGGTTTTTTATTCCTTAAAACCATTGTTGGAACCATACCAGTAGTTCTAGCCTTCCCCGGCGCAATGGAATTGCGATTACCTGGTGCGGGATCGAATAACTTCATAGAATTATTATAGGTAAAACCTAATCCGGGCGTCGTAACGCCGGAACTGGTGCCGAGGGTGTGGGTTACGGAAACGGCATTGCCATCACTATCATAAACACAAAGGTGTGTCGTACATGAAGGCGGNGCCTCCATACCCGATAAAGGTATCTCACCAGTTTCTAATCTTTTCATCCATTGTTTCGCTCGTTCTTTAGAAATGAGCATATCCGTGGGAGTTTTCGCGAACATTGGATCGCCTAAATGCTCATTTCGGTCTATGTGGGCTGCGGCCATGGCCCGCGCTACGTAATCTAAATGGTTAGCGCTGGTATGATGATGGTCAGCAAGCTGAATGTGATCAAGTATCTGGAGCATTTCTATAATGGTGGCCCCGCTGCCCGGCGGTGGATTTGACCGAACAGTTAGTCCGCGATAGCTGCCCTCAAGCGGGTCGCTCTCAGTTGGGGAGTATGTTTCAAGATCCTTGCGCGTGATAAATGAACCATTACTTTTCAGATCATTACTGATGACATTGGCCAAGTCACCATANTAAAAATCTTTGTATCCCGCTTCCGCTAGTCTTGAGAGTGTATCTGCATAATCAGGTTGTTTGAAAAGTTCACCCTCATTATATAAACGCCCCTCTGGATGCAGGTAAACGCGGGCACATTCATCAGTCGCCTTTATTCGTGTAAGTCCGTCTGGAATTCCTTCCATACGGTAACGAGTCCACACACGTCGAGTATACGGCGTCATTACAAGGCCATTGCGAGCATAGTCAATAGCTGGTTGAAGGAGTTCAGCCCAAGGTCGTGAACACAATTTTTCATGGAACCGGCCAAAACCTGCCGGTGTTCCAGGTGTCATAATGGATGAGTAGCCAAGCTCNGATCTGAAATCCTCGAATAATGAGTAGCCGGAAACTTCCGTTCGGCCCTTTACATCTTTCGCCCACATATTTGGTTTTACTTTGGAGCCAGCGGTTGCGTGAAAGTCAATTATTCCGCTTTGGCCTGTTTCAGCAGAGAAATAATGCAATGATCCCATCCCACCAAGGCCACACATGAAAGGGTCGCAAATCATTTGGGCAAAAGCAGTAGCAAGTGCCGCATCAAATGCCGTGCCCCCGTCACTCAATACCATGGCGCCAACATCAGCTGCTCGAGGCTGAGGACAAACAACAACACCTTTCATGAAAGCCTCCAATCTTAATATTTATCTCAGTCCAGTATGGTTTACTGATTATTAATAGGCTAAGATATCAGAAAAAATCGTTTGGGGGAGAAGCTTTGTATGTCTAATGAATTACATTTTCTGACCATAGGCGAGGCAAGTCGCTTAATCGAGGCGGGGAAACTATCACCATTAGAATATGTTGATGCACTGCTAACGCGAATAGAGAGCCTAAACCCAATATTAGATGCTTTTCTTTTGGTAACAGGTGAGCAGGCGCGAGCAGCCGCCAAAGAGGCCGAAGCAGAGATAGCGGCAGGCCGATATAAAGGGCCGCTTCACGGTATTCCTTTTGCCTTAAAAGATATTTATGAGACAGAAGGTATTCTGACCACTGCTCATTCGAAAATTTTGAAAGATAATGTGCCGGAAAATGATGCTACCTCAGTGGTGAATTTAAAAAAAGCTGGGGGCATATTACTNGGTAAGTTGGCGACGCACGAGTTCGCGCATGGTGGCCCTTCTTTAGATCTGCCTTGGCCACCGGCACGCAACCCCTGGAATCTCGCTCGGTTTACTGGCGGGTCCTCAACTGGCTCAGGATGTGGGGTGGCGGCCGGATTATTTCCACTTGCTACCGGTTCGGACACGGGAGGCTCAATCCGGGGTCCAGCAGGACTTTGTGGCATAGTGGGGCTAAAGCCAACATACGGATTAGTGAGCCGCGCTGGTGTGATACCTAATTCTTATTCCTACGACCATGCAGGGCCAATGGCATGGAATGTTGAGGACGTCGCTATAGGCCTTCAAGGTATGGTCAGCTATGACCCACTAGGAGATCCAGCAAGCGCGAATGTATTATATCCTGACTACCGTTCAGCGCTNACCGGGGAAATTAAAGGACTTAAAGTAGGGGTCATTAGGCAATTCTATGAGGAGGAAAATAAATTTCCCGACTCAGTGATTAGTGCAATGNATGAGTCTGTAGCTGTTTTTAAGAGCTTGGGGGCCAACGTGTCTGATGTTCGCGTAAGGCCATTACAAGAGTATCGGATTGTTAAACTCATTATGGCTGAATCTGAAATTTTCTCAGTAAATTATCCGGATCTTATAAGGCGTCCCGGTGATTTCGGGCATGATTTTCGTAGCCGCACGATTCCCGCATGCTTAATTTCAGGTATTGATTATATGCAGGCAAGTCGGTTGCGTCGCCTTATGATGAAAGAGATGGAAGACGTGTACGGCAAATTTGATGTGCTGATAACCGCTGGCCAGGGTCCTGCACCAGAATTTCCAGCATATAAATCAATAAGTAATTGGACGGGAGGAAAGGCTTCCGTACATTTCAACGTTGTTTGTGGTCCGTCGATTTCAGTATGCAATGGGTTTGACCACGAGGGCATGCCGGTGTCTTTAATGATTTCAGGGCGTCCATTTTCAGAAAGCATTGTGCTGAATGCGGCTTATGCATTTGAAAAAGTCACATCTTGGCGTAGCAAACGTCCTAAACTCGTCTCAACTATGGAAAAGCCACCAACGGGTGTGATACCAGTTGATCCCGACATTTCCTCAGTCGATGAAGATACGAAACGGCGTGCAGCGGCAGCGGTCGAGAGTGCTGGATTGGAACTCGACGATACGATGATGAACGAAGTTTTTGAAGCAGCGCCTTACATCTACGAAATGTCTGAACGTTTGCGGAAAGATTTGATGAGGAATGATGAGCCGTCATCGATTATGGTTGCGGCTCCAGCTGCGGCTCCAGCTGCGGCTCCAGGAGAGTAATGGGATACCTCAGTGAAACGGAAATTAGTAATTTAACTATTGCTGAATTGGGCGAGCAAATTGCCTCGCGGGAATTATCACCGGTTGAGGTAACGGAAGCCTTTCTCAGACGAATTTCCTGTCTTAATCCCATCTTTAACGCTTTCATAACCGTAGCCAGCGAACGGGCGCGTGCTGAAGCAAAGGCCGCCGAGGATGATTTAAGTGCCGGGAATTATAGGGGGCCACTGCATGGGATACCTATCGGAATNAAGGATATCATTGATAGCAAGGGCGTTCTTACCACTCATGGGTCAAGTTTCTTCCGTGAAAATATTCCCACGGCTGATGCAGAGTGTGTGAAACGCTTGCGGACTGCCGGAGCTATTATAATCGGGAAATGTAATACTGCTGAATTCGCTGCGGAATCCTGCACAAATAACCCACACTANGGAGCCTGCAGAAACCCGTGGGATAAAAACCGCGTNCCTGCAGGTTCGAGCGGGGGCTCTGGCGCTGCNGTTGCCGCGCGGATGGTTCCGGGTGCTCTAGGGACCGATACCGGAGGTTCGGTGAGGGGGCCGGCAGCAATCTGTGGCACGGTNGGCCTGAAGCCCACCTATGGGCGAATAAGTGTTAATGGTGTCTTTCCAAATGCAACGAGCCTGGACCATGTTGGGCCTTTGACCCGTACTGTCCGCGATAGCGCCATTCTGCTNCAGGGAATGGCCGGATTTGATNANACTGATCCTTTCTGTATAGATATGCCAGTGCCTGATTTCTGTNCAAAGCTAGAGCTAGGTATCAATGGTGCAAAACTTGCTGTTTGCCCAGATCTTATAGACGTNGAAATAGATGGACCTATTTTAGATGCCTTTGCCCAGTCTCTCGATGTCCTACGCAATCTNGGAGCAACTATTGANACAATTTCATGCGAATTTGCCGATGAAATCAACCCCAGTCGGCGTGCAATTGCTGATGCGGAGTTTTTCTACGTTCACGGTGAGCGGTTTGCCAAAAACCCAAATGAGTATGGAGAACGGCTACGAGAACGAATATTAAACGCCAAGAANACAACACTCAAAATGTATATCAATGCTCTTGAACGGCGCAGAGTTCTCTCGCGAAGGATGGCAGATNTATTGGGCGGGTATTCGGCACTTTTAGCACCAGGTTACCCCTGTTTAGCTGCACCNATAGATACNGAGGTGGCNAATGTAAATGGNAAAGATGTCGACTTTNTTGGCTTAGGCCGAAATTTGGTTGGCCTCCAAAATTTNATTGGGTTTCCTGGACTNACNNTGCCAACAGGGTATGACGCGGAATTTGGNTTGCCGATGGGGATACAAATAACAACGCTTCCCGGCGAAGAGGCAGAAGGGTTCCGTGTGGGCTATGCATATGAGGAAGCNACTCCTGAGCTGCGTAATGGGATATTGCCAATCGACAGATNATTATTANTGAACCAAGGAAACAAAAAATGACAGAAGTTTTTCATTTGACTGCAACAGAGGGNCTCAAGGAAATNGAGGCTGGACGATTGACTGCTGTAAATTGGATGGAAAGTTGTTTACAGAGAATTTTTGATCGTGAAGATGATGTGCTTGCCTGGGAGCATATTGATAGTGAAGGTGCACTGGAGAAGGCACATACAATTGATAAATCCGGTGGGAAAACNCTAGCTGCTGGCGTCCCCTTTGGTGCCAAAGACATAATAGATACATATGATATGCCGACCAGCTATGGTTCACCGATNCACAAGGGCTTTCAACCTGGGCGTGATGCTGGTTGCATAGCAATAACGCGGGCTGCTGGAGCAATCCTTGTTGGGAAGACAGTAACCACTGAATTTGGCCATAGGTTTCCAGGTAAAACCAAAAACCCTTTCAATCCNGCCTTTACGCCTGGCGGCTCATCATCCGGCTCTGCTGCTGCGGTAGGAGATAAAATGGTCCCAATGGCACTAGGCACGCAGACTGGTGGCTCAGTTATAAGGCCGGCAGCCTATTGTGGNACTGTNGGNTATAAACCGACCTTNCAAGATATAAATCGGAATGGCGTTTTGCCAAATTCNCCNAGTTTCGACACAGTGGGAATAATAACACGATCTATCGATGACTTAGCACTTTTTAGATCAGTAGTATTAGAAGAGGAAATACGATCAATATCGCCTCCAGATATAGCAACGTTAAAAATAGCTTATTATCCAACAACAAATTGGGTTAAGGCAGACGCTGCAACCCATGAAATGCTTGAGAGTGCGTCTGCATCTCTCAAGGATGCGGGGGCGAGTGTCACANAACTTACATTNCCAGCTGAAGATGATTTTGACANATTTCACAAAACAATTGCTGGGTGGGAATTTGCTCGAACTGTTGCGTGGGAACGGTTGAACCATCACGATCAGCTCAGTGATGATTTACGTGATGGTCGCATGCAAAATGGTGTTGATACCTCCTATGAGCAGTATCGAAAGGCTACTTCGGAAGTGGAGGNTTTAAAACNGAAANTTGATAAAATCATTTCAAATTATGATGCTGTACTATGTCCGTCTGCNCCGGGCGAAGCGNTAAAAGGCCATGCTTTTACTGGCAGTGCTATTTTNAACGGGCTATGGACCATGCTGGGCACCCCATCAATAACTCTNCCNATTNGCACTGGTCCGCAAGGCCTACCTCTAGGCATACAGCTTGTTNCTGCNCGAAATGGTGATCGAAANTTATTTGATGTTGCCCAGTCAATTTATCTCAAGCTCGGAGAGAATTAAAATAATAGCGCCCCATGTTTCGCTAGTAATAATTTCAAAAACCAGGGCCACGAGCATCAATGCGCCAGATATCCTCGACCNTGTTTTTTCTGATACAAATAACCCAATCATGTAGGTTGAAGGTNGGATCTACATGACCCGGTATTAGTTTAATTTTTTGGCCGATTTCTAGTGGTCTTGCATTTTGTCCAACCTTTAATGCGGTGTGCTCATCAGACTGACCAGTCACTTCTATACCATCAAGGTCAGGCACAGTTGCAAAACCTGAGTCAACGCTATGNCCTTTGTGGCCCACATCAAGGAACGCNTGGCCGCGTCTGGGATTGCTTATAACACTTGATAACAAGAANAGTGCGTGTGAAAAAGTGCCTACAAGGTTTCCGTTTTCATCCTTGTTTTTAGCATAGTGACTATCCATAAANGCATAAGATCCNGCCTGGACTTCAGAGAAAACTCCGCTGTCNCGTTCGAAAGGAAAGCTGCCNGTGCCTGAGCCCGTTANCCATTCCCTATCNAGCCCCAGCTTAGCNAGTTCAGTTNTGCTNTGTTNAACTTTCTCAATCGTGTCTAATACTCTTGATTGACGATCTTTTGCTGAAACAAGATGTTGNGCACTACCATGGTAGGCCTGCAGGCCAGCNAAGGTTAGGCCNGGAGTTCTGTCAATTTCTGAAGCAAGTANAGCAGCGGGTTTGCCCGCATNGACACCACATCGATTTGCACCCACATTAATTTCTACCAGTANATTAAGAGTTACCNCTTCCGATANCGCTACTGCACTTAAGGTCGNAATNACCTCANTAGAATCGCACAAAAATGANAGATTNACACTNGCCCCGATTGAACAAAGTCTTTGAAGTTTCACAGGGTCAACAATCTGATTAGTGATCAAAATATCACTTACNCCACCTNNGGCCATTNCAATAGCTTCTGAAACTTTTTGACAACATATNCCGACTGCACCGGCAGCTATNTGTCTTCTCGCAATCTCGCTNCATTTGTGGGCTTTNGCATGCGCACGCAGTCCGACACCAGAACCAGCCAATGCATTTTCCATNGTTTCAAGNTTTTGTTCAAAAGCGTCCATATCNAGNAGCANTGATGGTGTCTCAACCTGTTCTAGAGTTATATTTTTNGTTGCTGGACAATATGGGTACATGTGGAAATCTTAAAAGACTTTATAGACTTTTANTNGTGNGCTCTGGTGCTTNAAGGCAGGACTNAAAATCATTGTATTNTTTNTTANTTTATACCTNGATTGNNTTTTGCNAAAAAGTACCTNAGCCAAACTTGATTATGCACNTAGCTAGTNANCCTAGTATAATAAAANCTTAANTTNNATGATTATTAAAANANTGANAGCAAAAATCAANGCCTTTNGAAAANCAGATAAAGATNATTTCCTCTGTAACCNCNGCTTGCCTAGGTTAGATACTCAGCGTTTTGTCCGGGAACTGGCGTGCCTTGATATTTTCCTCGTGCCATAACAGCTGCACGCCCGCCGGCAGCCTCGACTTTAGCACACTGCGAAAGATATGCTCGTTCGTCAATTTCCTCCGGATTACAGATGGACCGTAAATCGGCTTCCAGTTCTGCTAAGGTCGACAAATAATTTGGATGTTCGTGCAAGCTGCTGAGTTCATCTGGATCCTTTTCGAGATCAAATAATTCGGGATGAAAGGAAACATAGTGAATATATTTATACTTTCCTTTGCGAATCATAAATACTGAGCGTTCAGCGGCCGCAGCGTGATATTCCGTAAAAGCAAACCTATTAGCTTCATTTTTTTCCTGCACAAGCTTTAGTAAGGATGTCCCAGGAAGCCTATGAGATTTGCTTACTTCTTCTAAATCTTGTGCATCCAAAATGGTTGGAGCGACATCGACTAGAGTGACAGGAGTGTCAATTACTTTACCGGCCGGCACCCCTGGCCCAGAGAGTATCATCGGGATGAAAGATGCTTCTTCGTACATATTTGATTTTTGCCAAAGTCGCCGTGTTCCCAAATTTTCGCCGTGATCAGATGTGTAAATAATGATTGTGTTATCACGAAGACCTGTTTCTTCCAGAGTAGAAATAACCCTGCCGATATTCATATCTAAATACGATATACATCCATAGTATGATTTCATGAGCATAGGCAAAGTTTCATCAGTGACAAAATCATCGTAGTTTCGCATAGACTGAGATAATTTTATCCATGGGTGATACTCGGAGTCAGGATCACGGAGTTTTGGGATCGGCATATCGATTTTATTATAAAAATCATAGAATTTCTGCGGTGCCTTATAGGGAGGGTGAGGACATACGAAGGAGACGAAGGCACAGAATGGATCGGTGTTTGGGTCAGCGGCTTTAACACGCAGCCACTCACAGGCATTGTCTGCTATCTTGTTATCGTAATGCTGGTAGGATGTTTGCCCTGCACCAATGTCGGTCATAGTCTTACTTTGCGTCATGGGTGGGGTCATAGGCCGCTTTATGCAGCTGCGGGCATCCCCCTTACCCTCAACAACATGCATCGGGATCACTTGCTTTTCAAAGCCCGTATTGTCAGTCTCATTTCGAAAGTGGAGCTTACCTATTGAAGTGGCTGAGGCACCATTTTCTTTTAGCATATGATGCCATGCTTTGATCCGACCTTCATAGGGGTGTCCGTTATCCCAATATTCCGTCTGATGTACGTATTTTCCCGTAGCAATAGCCGCACGAGCGGGCACACAAATTGCCGAATCGGTGTATGAACTTGAAAAGCGCGTGCCTGAGGCAGATAGCTTATCAATGTTTGGGGTTTGAACAAAGTCGTGTCCATAGCAGCCTGAAGCCTTACCTTGGTGTTGATCAGACATTATAAATAACACGTTCATTGGTTTCATTTGCTGGACTCCTAAAAAAGCTTATTGAATATATTCTGCTTTTTCTCCTGGGGCCGGAGTTCCTTGGAATGTCCCTTTAGACAACACGGCATCTCTGCCGCCAGCTGATTTTACTAAAGCGGCTTGTGATGCTTGAGCAGCATCGTTTACGGCTAACGGATCTACCCTAGAATAAAGCTCGTTCTGAAGGTCTTCCATAATACTGGCAAACTTGGGGTCATTCGCTACATTCTGCTCCTCTTCTGGATCATTCACTTGGTCAAAAAGTTCTGGTTCGTAATCAACATAATGAATGTACTTGTATTGGCCTTTTCTAATCATAAAGGATGCAGTGTCTGCTCCCGTTGCATGGTATTCGCTAAAAGCAACTCGCTCTAAGTTATCACCTTCGTTTGCTATCTCGCGCAGCGAGCGTATTTCACCTGGGTGTGTATCGGTTAGGCCCAGCGCTTCAAGGATAGTTGCAGAGCCATCTGCCAAAGTGACAGGTGTATTTACTACTTTGCCTGATGGTACGCCGGGCCCCGACAATATCATTGGAATTGCTGCTGCCTCTTCATACATATTTGATTTGCCCCATAGACGTCTTGTCGCTAAGTTTTCTCCGTGATCTGCAGTGTAAACGATAAGTGTTTCGTCTCGAAGGCCCGCCTGTTCTAACGCTGTAATTACTTTATTAATGTTAGAGTCAAGGTATGAGCAAAGTCCATAGTAGGAAGCTATAGCTACTTTCCGACTTTCCTCTGTAAAGAAATCGTCATGGCACTGAAGTTTTTGGAACTTTTCTATCCATGGATGCAGCGGATAATCTTTATAATTACCCTTGGGGTGAGGAAGCATTTCATGAGGATAAAGGTCATAGAAATCCTGCGGTGCTATCAATGGGAAATGCGGACAAACGAAAGAACAAAATAATGCCCATGGCTTGTCGGTAAGGCGTGTAGCCTCAGTCTTCAGCCATTCTACTGTTTTTTCCATTATGGATTGATCGTAACGAATATACCCAGAATCTCCCGGACCAATATTCGAAGCCAGTTTGCTTTTTGTTATCGGTGGAGCCAATGGCTGTTTTACACTGCCGCCAATAGCCCCCTTACCATCAACAATATGCAAAGGGACAATCTGCTCATTAAAGCCGGTTGGATCGCTCTCGCTTCTGTAGTGCAGCTTGCCAATAGAAAGACACTGCATCCCTGCCTTTTGTAGTGCATGCCCCCATCCCTCAACACGCCCTTCATACGCATGCGCATTATCCCAATATCCTATATCGTGAACATATCGACCTGTCGCAAAGCTGGCTCGCGCAGGAACACAGATTGGCGAATTTGTATAAGCATTTGTGAATCTAGTACCGCTCGCAGCCAGTGCATCTATAGTCGGTGTTTTGACGAATGGATGTCCATAGCACCCACTTGATTTCTGTTGATGCTCATCCGACATGATGAATAAAACATTTTTAACCATTTCTAAACCTCCCCAAAAGATACTCTATGTTAGCATGTCTACTAACTTTGTCAGGCACGATATTATTTCGTTAACTCTAATTTTTTTTAAATGATTTATAAACTTGCCCAGAGGCTTACGGTCGGTTAAGTGCCCGTCTCGCGGAAAGATTTGCATTCAGTAAGGCAGACTCGCTGGATTTGCCTAACCATTTTGTATTCAACCGGTTGTTTGCCTCACAGCATTGATAAAGTATTCAAGAGATCATAATATACACGAAAGTCAAATTTTTTTGATAAAATATAGTAAATATAAATTTTATACTTATTTGGGTGTTACTTTTCGTAAATTATCTCGAAACCTACCGTCTTACAGTCTTTGTATATATCCGGTTTACTTGTAGATACTATTATCTTTTTAAATAAATTTTTACTTATTATTATTTTTACAATTTCTTCGCACAATGTTTCTTGTAAGTTGAAATGCCTCTGCTTTGTGAGAATTTCAATTTCAGACCTTAAAAAATCATAATTGATAGTATTGTCAATGCAATCACTTTGCTGTGGTGTCGGGTTTTCAAGATACATTTCAATATTTATTATCACGGTTTGACGACGGGTCTTTTCGAAGTCATGGATGCCGATTGAAATCGGCACGGCATAATCTTTAAGGAAAAATTTTGAAGCGGTGATAGGCATAATTTACAAACTTTCATGACTCAGGTTAGAAAAGCTATGTCGCGCGGGAGACGCTGTAGTTTTTGGCCTCCATCAAGCACAATGACTTCACCGGTCATCGCAGGACAGTCAAGTATAAGCTTTAGCGCAGCGGCAATTTGTCCAGGGGTACACCCCTTTTTAAGTGGATTGGTTGTATGCGCTTTCTCAAAACGCGATTTAGATTGTTTGCCTGACAAAAGAGTAATGCCAGGAGCAATTCCATTGACTCTAATACGTGGTGCCATGGCCATTGCTAATATCTCGGTTGCACCTTTGAGCGCCACTTTGCTGAGTGTGTAGGACATGTAATCCGGATTTGGTGCCATTACTTTATTATCGAGAATGTTTATTATGTTGCCTTTTTCTTTCTTAGGAATTTTTTTTGAAAAGGCTTGGGACAATAGAAGCGGTGCTCGTAAATTTATGGCATGATGAAGATCGATGGAACCTGCGTTAATGCTATCAAGTTCATCATACTCAAATATAGACGCATTATTGATAAGGCAATTTAGGGCCCCGACCGCTTCCTGACATCTTACTATTAATTTCTCTGGCGCCTTTGCATCAGCAAGGTCCGCATGAATTGGTGTCGCTTGTCCGCCTTTTGAAATGATATCCTTCACTACCTTTTGGGCTTCGGTTAAGGATTTATTGTAATGTACACACACATGCCACCCTTCTGCAGCCATTTCTTTAGCCAGGGCAGCTCCTATTCGTTTGCCAGCACCTGTAATGAGCACATTATTTCCGGTATTTAGCATTTTATTATCTTTAAATGATCTTATTGAGCCCAAGGACTTTAGCACACCATATCCCTGCAGAAAGCAGACGCCTTTCATCGTTATGCGGGTCTACCAATTGGATTCCAATTGGCAGCCCATGCGGGCCAGTTGTTACAGGCAAGTACAGACATGCTACTCCTAAAAAGGTCCAAGCTCGATTAAAAATTGAATTACCCGTAGTTTCGATGCCTTTTGGTGCCTCACCTGGCGCGCCAGGTGTAAGCAGGATATCACCGACTTCAAACATTTCAGACACATTTTCTCGCGAATATTTCAACAGACCCTCAGCTTCACCTCTTTCTTCCGGAGTCGTTTCGAATCCGCGTAAGATCAAGTCTTGAAAAGATTTGCTCAACATGTCTTGGTGACTGGTCCATTCAAACTTAAACTCCCGGCAAGCCTCTATCGCCATGACCACTCTCTGGAGCGCTTGAAGATTGTCGTATGGCTGCGGAAATGCATGGTCACGTACTTTTGCTCCGGCATCAGAAAATTTTGCGGCGCAATCTTCAATTAGCGTCTGAATACATTCTTCTGCGGCATCCCATTGACCTGTTCGATGTAAGAGTAACTTTGGTATGGTATTGTCGGTCACCTTTTCTGGTTTTACTCCTGAAAGAGTGCTGGATAAAAGTCCGACATCGTGAATATTCCTCACCATTAAACCGATGGTATCCATTGTTGGAGCTAGTGGTTTAACCCCAGTTTTATTATATGTGTTGTACGGTGGCTTATAACCAACGGTTCCGCAATAAGCATTAGGGCGAATTACTGAGCCGCCGGTCTGAGTTCCTAATGCACCATGGACCATATAATCGGCTACCGCAGCAGCCGAACCTTGTGAAGAGCCGCCAGGTGTATGAGCAGTATTATTTGGATTGCGTGTGGGCCCCGGAAAACTTGATGCGAACTCCGTAGTTACAGTTTTGCCCATTATTATTGCCCCGGCTTGTCGCAGTTTTGAGACACATACTGCATCAACGGATGGTTGGTGATCTTTATAAATTAGTGAGTTATATTCGGTGGGCATATCTTTTGTGTCGATAATATCCTTTATCCCGATCGGTATGCCATGCAAAGGCCCGATTGTTGACGTTTTGTCTAGATCCCGGGCCTGCTTAAGTGCAAGCTCAGGATTGAAGTATGCCCAAGCCTGAACTGAGCTCTCACGCGCCTCAATTTGCTCTATGCAGGATTTTACCAAAGTTTCGGATGAAATGCTTCCTGTCTCGATTGCGAAAGCAGCTTCACTTAATGACATTTTATTAGGGGATTTATCCACGGATACACCTTATCTTTCATTCATGTAAATTTGAGGCTAACTTGTAGCATGTGATTACAAACTGAAATAGAAAGTAGCGATGATGGAACGCAATATTTTTTCCTCAGACGTTGCATTCACCCCTTACTGGTGGGTAGGCGCACCCAGGCCTGAGATTGGTGAAACTGAACTGCCCAGATCAATTGATGTTGCCGTTGTAGGGGCAGGCTACGCCGGTCTATCAGCTGCACTCACAATTGCTCGTGGTGGGCGTAGCGTGATTGTGTTGGAGGCGAAACGTCCCGGGGAAGGAGCAAGTTCGCGTAATGGAGGGGCAATCGGGGCTACGCTGAGACACTCTCTTACAAAATTGATTAAAATGCATGGCTTAGAAACAGCACTGAAGTTTTATCGTGAAGCACGCGAAGGGCGGGACTGGCTGAAGAATTTTATTGTACAAGAGAAAATTGACTGTGACTTGCATCCGGTTGGAAGATTTATTGGTTGCCACAGAAAAAATGATTACGAGACACTTGGCTATGATCTGGACCTGCAATCAAAACACCTCGGGGTTGAGGGTGAAATGGTTACTGCGGATGAGCAACATAAATTTATTGGGTCAACTGCATATTTCGGAGGTCGTTTTTTAGCAGAGGATGGGAACCTTCATCCCGGCAGGCTTCATCAAGGCTTGTTGGATCTAGTTTGTGCAGAGGGTGTTCCCGTGGTTGCTCGTGCTCCAGTCGAAGAAATAACACGTGAGACGAAGGGCTTTAAACTTGTGTGCAGATCTTCCGCTCTGCGAGCTCGGCAAATAGTAATCGCGACAAACGGATATACTGGCTGTGAGTCACCTTGGTTGCGTCGTCGTGTCTTACCAATGCAGAGCCAAATAATTGCAACAGAGCCTTTAGGCTCAAATATCATGGCTGATTTAGTGCCTGGCAATCGTCAATTAGGAGACACTTGTCGTTTGCATTACTACTATAGGGGATCACCTGATCATGACCGTATTTTGTTCGGTGGCAGGGCTGGAGCAGCGGAAATCAGCGACCGGCGTAGAAGCGGGCGAATGCTTTACCGGCGGTTGCTAAGAATATTTCCATCTCTTGAAGGTACCAAAATTACCCATAGTTGGGGAGGCTTTATTGCCTACACGTTGGACCACATGCTTCATATGGCGCAAGATGAGGATATTTTTTATGTTGCTGGTTTTTGTGGGTCGGGTGTAGTGAACGCTAATTACTTGGGGCACAAAACCGGCCTCAAGGTTTTGGGGCAAAAAAATGGAAACACCATATTTGATAGTGAGCACCCAACACATCCACTCTATTCGGGCAACCCGTGGTTCTTGGCACCAATGGTGGCGCTTAAAAACCTGCAGGATCGTTTCCGAATTTAGAAACTAGATAATAGCACCACCATGGCGGTCTATTTCCAATCAGAAAAGGCAGACCCCGGGTTATAAGGTTTCCTAAAGCGCACAAAACGCGGCCAATATATTTGAACCTGGTGTGATCAAGTGTTCCAATCCTTCAAAGCACTAGCCTCTCTGCCGGAAACGCGACCTCCGACAAAGCACTCGGTCAGATTACCACCTGCCAAATACAAGAAGCCCCAGATTCCTCCGCACTCGCCTGCTGCGTAAAGACGGGGTATTGGCTCGTTAAAAGCGTTGCAAATCTGATACTTCTCATTGTGTCGCGGACCTCCTTGAGTATTGGAAACAACTGGCCAAATTTCTCCAAGATAAAATGGGGGGCGCTCGATCTTGAGACGGGTTTTGGGTGGACGGCCAAATTTATCCTCCAAGCCGCTATCGGTAGCTGAATTATACTCCTCGATAGTTTTTTTCAAATTTACAGGGTCACAGCCAATAAGATCAGCTAATTCTTCGATTGTGTTGGCCTTTTTTAGGATCCCGTTTTGTACCTCTTTGAGGTTATCTTCGCTCCACTCATACGGCTCTATTGTGCTGTCATTATATATTGTGGCACCAAAACGATACCGCTCGCGACCATCCTCATCTGCGATCATAAAGCAGGGCACGTACGGGAATTCCATTCTGCTAGTGTCATAAACATCAAGGGCCCGGTGGCCCGTATCTTGGGTATATGGTTGATATTCATTCATAAATCTATTGCCGCGTTTATCAGCTAAGATCCATGCCATTGGTATTTCAGCCTCTTTTTTGGTAGGGACCCAGTCGGGATGGCGTTTCATACGTATTCCAAAGGGATAATCTGGGTCAGGATGTCGGAAACCATAAGTGCCGTGGTAATGCCACATGTGCCATAGATCTGCCCCCACATCAGTTGCCATCTTTATTCCATCGCCGGTATTTCCTTGATGGGCGGCAGAGAGAACCGGATTCATCTGCCAATACTGGCGTTGCATATCCGGTGCCGCCTCTAGTCCGCCACAGGCAAGAATGACACCTTTGTTACATTTGATAGCTTTGCGGCCATCTGGCCCATCAATCCAGAGGCCTCTTACTTCATTGGTGTTTTGAGTAATTAATCTCAGAGCTGGGGTGTTCAGACGAACTTCAATTCCACGCGAATTGACATTGTCATGAACAACTTTGAACAGTTTAGTTCCATTACGATGGGATCGGGCATGTGGATACACTTTTAAGACGTCAACGCCTGGAATGTCTTCTACTTCAACAAACCTCATTTGATCAAACCCTGTAAACGGGTAGTTTGCTCCTCGTCCTTCGATAGTTATGGTGCTTGCATTATTTACTTTGCAGAGTTCTTCTAGGTAGTCATCGAGCAGCATCATTTCATCTACGAATGCTTCAATAATATTCCGTGACGTCGTGCCGTCATTCGTTTCGTATAGATGTTCAACGACTGGATCTCGTTCTAAAGCTAGCCTCACTCCACCACCAGCACAAATCGAAATGCCGCCCGGCATTGGCATTTTTTCAATCAGGAGTGTTTTTGCCCCCCCATCACACGCGGCAATGGCGGCGGCGCCGCCCGCGTAGCCAAAGCCAACTACCACTACGTCGTATTCCTCATCGAAACTATCCACATGCTGTGGCGGAATGTAAGTTGATGTCATTGTCGGCCCTCCCAAAAGGTGAAAGTACGTGTTGTTGTGTCGTCGGGTTTATTTATCAATATTGTTTATTTGTCCAATAGTAGGACAGAGTGTCTGTACAGTGCATATCAATGTTTTTCAATTATGCGGTTTTGCCGTTCCTAAATTACTACCCCTCGATGAAAATACACGCCTTATTTAACCTCGAAACTATCATTTTAAATGGTTCAATCTAATGATATTCAGGTGTTTGCGACATCGCACGGGGTATTAAATATTTTCTAGCATACGAAAGCTAATTTCCCACAGATGCTTGCCTTGAAGGCATTCACATTACATACTGCTCTCAGGTAAGGAGGGCAATAATTATGACAGAACCGCTATACGTTTATTGGCAGCCAGGATGAACTAGTTGCCTGAGACTTAAAGAGTTTCTTACGGCCCGTGGGGTTGTTTACGAATCGGTAAATGTTCATGGAAATCCAGAAGGGATGGCCATGCTCCAACGCATTGGAATTAAACGTATTCCTGCCATTTCTCGCGGAATGAGTTATGTTATGGGGCAAAAGTTAAAGGACGTTTGTGACTTTGTCGGAATTCCTCTTGGCGACATTAAAGAGTTTAGTGTAGATGAGCTGGCAGCCAAGATGGATATCATTCTTTTTGCAGCAATATCTTACATGAAAGAGATGCAGGATGGAGATCTGGAGCCTAAGCTCCCTAATCGGGACCGTAAAATTAGGCAACTTTGTTACCATGTTTACCGCATAGTTGAAGCATTCTGCGAGCTTATGGATGGAGAAGCGGAGGAATACCACACGACCATAGCAGACATACCTCATCCGAAAGATATAATAAGCGGTACTGATCTCGCAAATTATGGTCTCGCCGTGCTGAAGCGTTTTCAAGCCTGGCATTCGTCTTATGCAGGAGACGGGACCGAGCCTGCTAATGCTTATTGGGGTGATGTGACATTGAGGGAACTTCTTGAACGGGTAACTTGGCACCCTGGACAACACGTCCGGCAGATTAAGATGTATCTAGAAAACAGAGGTCACCCGCCCTCAAAGCCAATTGACGAGAGTGTATTCATAGGGTTGCCAATGCCGAAAAAAATTTGGGATGATGAACCGATGGGCGAGAATAATGAAACCATGCAAGCAGTAAAGTAAGAAGCCTCAAAGTAACGACTTCGCAAAGATTTTGAGTTTTATTCCGATTTTGAATTTGGCTCCAGAGTATCAAAATAAGTTTTTTATCTAAATCAGAAACTGGGGTAGTAATTCTGTTTAGATCGTTCATAGGAGTTTTTTTATGAGTAACGTTGTAACACCTTCTGAATTCCAGCAGTCTAAAACTGAAAAAACCCTAACAGTTTCTCAACAGGTAGCAGAGTTTGTTGAAGGTTTTTCTTTAAGAGACGTTCCAAAAGAAATCATCAAGTTAGCAAAACTTCATGTTTTGGATAGTTTTGGAATTGCGCTTGCGTCATCCACAAAAGATTACGGTCATAAGGCAGCAAGCGCGGGGTTAGACCTTGGTGGAGAAGGAGACTTCCCTGTGGTTGGGCTTGCACATCGCTTGCCACTTCGTGATGCAGTAATGGTAAACGGAGTATTAGTGCATGGGCTTGATTTTGATGACACTCATACAACTGGTGTCATTCATATTTCAGGAAGTACTGTGCCCACTGCATTTATTTTAGCGATGGCAAATGCAAAAACTGGCTACGAGGCACTAGAGGCCTACCTAACAGGGGTCGAGACTGGTTCGCGTCTCGCAAAAGCTGCTGCTGGAGGCATCCACGCAAATGGTTTTCACACTACTGGAATAATAGGTGCGTATGGCTGTGCGATGGTTGCTGGCAAACTTTGCGATCTTACCGTTAATCAATTAACTCAAGCTCAGGGTCTTGTGGCGAGTTTCGGTGGCGCTACTCGTGCCTACCATGCGAATGGTGCTTGGGCAAAGCGTATGCATACTGGGATTGCGGCCGTTAACGGCATAAATGCTGCAATGTGGGCCCGCCACGGTTTCACTGGGCCGGAAACAATATATGAATATGAGCAAGGTCTTTACGGATGCTACGCTCATGGACAGGAAATTGACTTAGATGTTGTGACTAAGGGGTTTGGCAATGAATGGGAGATATCAAATGTTGCTTACAAACCTTATCCGGCATGCCATTGGTTACACGCTTTTATAGAAACTGGTATAAAGCTTCGGGAAAAGTACAAGTTAAAGCCTGACCAAATTGAATCAATAATCGTATTAGCACACCCTAATCAAACCGCAGTTTGTATTCCTGAAGAGTCTAAGCGTCGACCACAAAGCCCTTATCAGGCTCAATTTAGTGTGCATTTTGCTACGGCCGCCGCGATCTGTCGGGGCCAATTTACGTTGGCCGAAATAGAGCCAGATGCTTACGGTGATCCCGAGATACTAGGTCTTTGTGAGAAGATTCATTACGACACAACGACTGAGACTCTATATCCAGATTATTTCTCAGGTACAGTCGTCGTCCGAACAAAAGATGGGCGCGAGCTGAAACATGCTCAGGAGTACAATCTTGGTACGGACCAACACCCTATAAGCGAAGAACAGGTGCTCGATAAATTCATGAATAATGCGACTATTGCGGTCTCAACTAGTCGCGCTGAGGAAATTCGTTCCATAATTTTAAGCATTGAAGATCAGGCTGATCTTGATGAATTTGATACAGTAATCAGTTTGTCATAATAAAACTTCAATTAGCGCCTGAAAACTCCAGGGCTTTCTT
Organism: Rhodospirillaceae bacterium; assembly: GCA_002718015.1. Lineage (GTDB taxonomy): Bacteria > Pseudomonadota > Alphaproteobacteria > UBA8366 > UBA8366 > UBA8366. Next base: position 12,275 of record PBCW01000064.1, on the reverse strand, counting down.
TTGTGTCTGGACTTAGAATCTTATAGGTGCATTGGCCGGTAGCGATCAGTTTTTGTGATTCTTTCTCCAGAATATCTACTTTTGCAAATTGTAGTTTTTCGGTGTTTTGGGTGCGTTTTCCTAGGGCAACGATCGTGTCAACTTCACTATTGTCAATAAAGCTAATATTTAGATTGATCGTTACCGAACGTCCGGGACCATTGGGAGACCAGTCACCACCAAGAAAGCCTGCAATATCAATGAGTGATGATATAATTCCATCGTGAATAAAATTTTCATTATCACGGTGCTCTGGCTTCACTTTAAGTTCCATCAAAACATGGCCATCACGCCACTCAACCACTTTGTAGTCTAGTACTTCGTGAAAAGTACCCCTGATGTCTTCGCGCTCATATACAGATTCCAACATTCTTTTGATGTCTTCCTTTATTGATTAGCATGAGGACGTGTTACCTCTGAGCGTAAAAGCTTGAATACACCTTGGCCACTGGCAATCACCATGCCAGTATCCGGAACAAAAATTTCTACATCAGAAAATAATGTGCCTTTTGTTGCATGGGCGCGGCGGCCACGGACATGTACCAAATCGGCGCTTGTTCCTGAAATGAAATTTATATTGAGGTTGATTGTTCTTGTTTTGCGTTCTCCGCTGCAAGTCCAGTTTCCTGCCATTTTGCCAGCGACGTTTACAAGAGATGCGATTACGCCGCCATGTATAGACCTACCCCTATTTCGGTGCTTTTTCTGTATGGGAATTGCCAATAGTGAGCATCCATCAATCCACTCCAGCACTTCGTAGCCAAGAACTTGATTGTAATTTGCAATGATTTTATTTCGATTTTTATTTATTTTAGTCATAGTACCAATCACATCGCGTGAATTTCCGATTGCGTCAAGTCAATCTCTAGACATCTTTAACTTTGCGCAGTAACAAATATCATCGAAAGCAAGAGAGGGTTCCATGCCTGATAATTCAAAAGATAATGCACGTCGCGTTTTTTGGTTCGATGATAATAAGACGCCCAACGTTTACGATGCTTTATCGAAGGTAGATTCCGTAACGGCACATAAGCTTTATTTTGACGCTCCCCAAGATGCAAATTGGGAGATCATGAAGACTTGCCATGCCTACTGCATCACAGCAGCTCGTGACGAGGTGGGTGATCAATATAAAGGCCATGGGGAGCTACTCGATAGGTGTAAGAAACTATTAGTTTTGTCATCTTCTGGCGCTGGTTATGACCCTATTGATGTGGCAGCCTGCACTGAACGTGGTGTTTTGGTTGTTAATCAAGCTGGTGCTAATGCGGAGGCTGTTGCGGAGCATGCCGTCGGAATGATGCTGTCGCTTACCAAAAATATTCCACAAACCGACAAGTCGCTGCGCAGCGAGCGAGGTGTGGATCGTGAGACTTTCAAAGGCTGGAATATGGAGGGTAAAACCGTCGGCATAGTGGGACTTGGTAATACTGGAAGTAGGGTGGCGCGCATATGTCATAGGGGTCTTAGCATGCGTGTGCTTGCTTACGACCCTTATATTACAACAGCTGATTTTAAGGAATACGGGGCTATTGAGGCGGATCTCGAGGAATTGCTAGCACAATCAGACTTTATCTCAATAAATTGCCCTTTCAATTCTGAAACAAAGGATTTGATAAATCGTGCGGAGTTTGCGCTAATGCAACCCTCTGCGTTTCTTGTAAATTGCGCTCGTGGTGGTATTGCCAATGAGGCCGCAATGATAGAAGCATTAGAGGACAAGCAAATTCGCGGTATAGGTCTTGACGTGTGGGATCAAGAGCCGCCTCCATTGGATCATCCGCTGCTGCAGTTTGATAACCTTATTGCCACTTATCACACAGCTGGTGTGACTTTTGAGTCACGAGAAAATATGGCGTTTTGGAATGCTGACCAGGTCGTAAAGATACTTAGCGGCGAGAAACCAGAGCGCTTAATTAACCCTGNNGCNTGGGATAAATTNTGTGATCGNTACGANNCATTATTTGGTANNCGNCCNNGNGATTAANNAGNTTNTATTGANCANNTTGATTATTTNGAGTTTTTTTNAATANNNATAGCCNANTNNTTATTNNTTCNAAGCCAAGGNGTTTTNNANATGGCNAATATCATNAGATCTGATGTCGACGTTGTTGTGGTCGGNGCNGGNAATGCNGCNTGTGCGTCNGCAGCGTCGGCGGTGGAAAANGGTTCCAGTGTNGTGATGATTGAGACCGCNCCNGAGGACATGCGNGGNGGNAATTCNGCNTTCACCGGTGGTGCCTTTCGNTTTNCGCANAATGGCGTNGANGATTTAATGNATTTATGTCCTAGTCTTGCGGANGAAGATCTTGAAAACATAGATTTTGGCACGTACACACATGAACAGTACTATGACGATATCTTCCGCATGACACAGTATCGCGCTGATGGTGACATGTGTGAAATTTTAGTTACAAATTCTTACGAGACAGCCAAGTGGATGACCACTTATGGCGTAGACCTAATACCTGCGATGGGACGTCAGGCTTTTAAGGTAGATGGAAAATTTCGGTTTTGGGGGGGGCTAGCTTTACGTATTAATGGTGGCGGCGAGCAATTAGTGAAAAATTGGCACGAACAAATGAGTAAGATCGGTGTCGATGTTCTATATGAGTGCACAGCAATAGGGCTTCTCCACGACGAGGGTAAGGGCGTCCATGGGGTGCGTGTTCGTTATCAGGGTCAGGAGCATGATATTGCAGCAAAGTCCGTTATTTTGGCATGTGGTAGTTTCGAGAGTAACGCAGAAATGAGAGCTCGTTATCTTGGGCCGGGATGGGATTTAGCAAAGGTCCGAGGCACAGCTTACAACAACGGCGCGGGACTTCAGATGGCACTTGATCTAGGAGCTATGCCTTATGGTCATTTTTCAGGTGCCCACGCAGTGGCGTGGGATCTGAACGCACCCCCTTACGGGGATATAACTATTGGGGACCAATTTCAGAAACATAACGTGCCTTTTGCTGTAGTGCTCAATTCGAAGGGGGAACGCTTTCGTGATGAAGGAGAAGATTTTCACTCTTATGTTTATGCACGTTACGGTGGTGAAATACTGAAGCAACCCGGAATGTGTGCGTTCCAAATTTTTGATGCCAAAGTCCAGCATCTTCTCCGCTCAGAATACCGTTGTCGGTTCTTAACCAAATATTCCGCTGATACNATTGAGGAACTAGCAGGTAAGATAGAAGGCATGGACGCGGCTCGAATGATCAAAACGATTGAGGAGTTTAACGCAGCATGCCGTACAGATATTCCTTTCGATCCAAANGTTCATGATGGCAGATGTACCGAGGGGCTTTCCATTGATAAAAGTAACTGGGCTAATCCGATAGATGAACCGCCGTTTGATGCATATGCCGTCACTGCGGGTGTTACATTTACTTTTGGTGGTGTTAAGGTTTCTGGCCGAACGGAGGTCGAGAGGGCTGACGGGTCTGCGATAAAGGGTTTATACGCAGCTGGTGAAATGGTCGGAGGACTATATTTCCATGGGTATGCATCCGGCACAGGATTGATGGCTGGGGCCACATTCGGACGCATTGCCGGTCGTGAGGCTGCAGTGCATGCAGGCACGTCGAATTAGTTTTACCTAATGGTTGCGTGATTGGACTGTCTAGCCATACTTATGCGGCGCATGCGCGTTTAGGCGTTTTTAATGTCTTGCTGTGTTCCCGGGTTCGATTATTTTTCTGTGTATTGTATAGCGCTACCCACTTTCAAAAAACCTTCGATTTCATTTGTACNATAGCCATACTCAGAAAGTATTTGCTTAGAATGTTCTCCAAGATGCGGCGCGTGAGCCTGCGTTCCGTCTGTGAATGGTGGGTGGCCTGGTATGGTCGCCATAGGAATATTGCCAAGAGANTCGTGGTTGACCCAATTAATATAATCAGAAGCCTTTGTTTGGGGGTGATTAAGAAAATCATCAAACGTAGCAGTGGGACTGTTAATTATATCAAGTTTGTCGAGTTCTTTTGTCCAATAGGCATTTGATTTAGTGATTGTTGTCTCGGAGATGATCGCAGTCAATTCATCGACATTTGCTATTCGCTTATCCCACTCATTGAAACGGGGGTCATGCACTAATTCGGGCTTCTCTATAAGTTGGCATAAAGCGTGAAATTTATCCGGCTCTCTCGCACTTAAGTTTATTGAACCATCTTTGGTGGGAAAAGTGCCCGTTGGCGCGCCCAATACCGTTATTTTTCCTTCCTGCTTCACGTGTTCAATAATCTTTTGTCCCATAAAGGCGGCAGCAGCTTGCATCATGTTCATTTCAATTAACTTACCATTGCCTTTAACGGCACGACGATAAAGTGCTGTTGCGACGGCTTGATACGCATAAAGCCCGGTGATTACATCCATGGCCGTCATCCCGACTTTATGTGGGATACCGTCATTTCCTTTGTTGAGTGTCATCCAGCCCGTAAAACTTTGTGCCACAACATCTGTTACTGGTTTGTCCCTATTAGGTCCCTTGGTCCCAAAGCCCGATATCGAACAATAGATAACTTTTGGGTTCGTTTTTTTTACCGTTTCGTAATCAAGTCCAAAACGACCCATAACGCCGGGTCGAAAGCTCTCTATAACAATGTCCGATTGCGATACTAATCTTTTGCCAATCGCCAGTCCGCCTTTGGTTTTGAAATTTATGCATAGTGCTCGTTTGCCGCGATTAAAATTCACATAACCGGCTGCCAAGTCGCCATACTTTGTTCCGGCCTGACGAACCCAATCACCACGAGGGGGTTCGACTTTAATGACGTTGGCCCCATACTGTGCAAGCAGAAATGCGCAACTAGGCCCGGCAACACCTTGTGATGCATCAAAGACATTCAAGCCCTCTAGCGGCGGTTCTTCGCCTGTGTCCATTCCGCTAGCCCCCGTACGGATGTGCCGGCAACTGCGTCATTATATGGCTTGACCAGACGCTGGGCTCGTGGACTGGATCAGCAGCGCGAAGGTTATCTGCACCAACCTGAGCCCAGTTCGTTACTCCCATGAGCCCAAATGCTATGCTTAATTCTTCTTCCAGGATTTCTAAAAGGCGGACGAGGCCATCTACACCAGCGGCCGCGCATCCAATACATTGAAGCCGACCTATACCGACCATATCTGCACCTAACGCTTTAGCTTTCACAATATCCGTGGCACGCTGTATCCCGCCATCTACAATAATCTTTGTTTTGCCCTTACACTCCGCGACCACCTCGGGAAGGACCTCTATGCTCCCCCTGCCATGATCAAGCGCCCGGCCCCCATGATTGGAGATATAGACGCCGTCTACCCCTTCTTCGCATGCCCGGCCCGCATCATCAACGTCACCAATTCCTTTCAGAATGAGTGGAATGTCCCATTTGTCTTTGAAACGCTTTACGTTATCCCAGGTCCATTGGGCCTGCCAGACATTCTCATCCGTGGTAACGTTAGAACGCCATTTCTTGAGGTATCGATTAGCAAGATCGCGTTCGCGACGGCTGTAGGTTGCGGAGTCAACTGTAACTGCAAATGCATCATAACCTGCGTCAATAGCACGTTTTGCATGGTCATCTACGAATTCATCTCCACCGCGGACGTAAAGTTGGAAAATCCTAGGATTATCAGCGGCCTGTGCCACAGCTTCTAAGCCTGGTGTGCAGCGAGAGCTAAGCATATCGAAGACATTGAAACGTTCGGCAGCTTGAGCTGTTACAACACCTCCTCCTTCTGCAAAAGTTTCAATTGACCCTACGGGTGCTAGGATTAGGGGCAGCCGTATCTTTTTCCCCATGAATTCAACCGATGGATCAAATGTGCTNACATCTACCATGGCTCGNGGACGAAGCGCTAATTTATCGTAGCCATNGCGATTACGTCTGAGTGTGGTTTCACTGTCAGAGCCGCCTGCGAGGTANTCCCANGTCCCTTGGCTGCAAGTTTTATGAGCNGCNTGNATCANTTCGTGNATTGTNGCGAAGCGNTAACTTAGGTCAGCCTGGTTNGCCATNTCCGCGTCCGTAACCTGTTTNTTNTCTTGTTTGCTCATTAANNTTCTCCTAGNTTTANGTTTACTTNCCCTTAAANTCGGGATAGCGCTTTTCGAGGAANGCATTTACAGCTTCAGAATGNTCTTCACTGGCGCGCGCTAATGTCATATGCGACGATATTTGNTCAAGATGTGCTCTTATATCCATATTCATTCCCTGATACATGGCGCGTTTAATTAGCCGCACTGAAATAGGAGCTTTTCGAGAAATTTTACGCGCAAGTTTGTAGGTTTCCTCCATCAAATCCTTTTTCGGATAAACGTGGTTTACCAATCCTATGCGAAGTGCCTCATCTGCGTCTATTAAATTGGCTGAAAAAGCCAGTTCCAAAGCCATGGGCAAGCCGACGACACGCGGCAAAACCCAACAGCCTCCAGCGCCAGGAACGAGGCCCATATTCACGTAGCTTTCAGCAAACCGTGCCTCATCTGATGCCAGTCGAAAGTCACAGTGACAAGCAATATCGAGGCCTGCTCCTGTGGCAGGTCCGTTTATAGCTGCTATAATTGGTTTATCGAAATCTACTAATAAACGCGGAATCCTCTGAATGCCGTCATATAGACTGTATTTTGCGATCATCGGACTTTTCTTTTCAACCGCCTCTTTCATCGCTTTGATATCCCCACCAGCGCAGAAAGAATCGCCGTGCCCAGTTAGAACAACAACTTTAATTTCAGTATCGGCGTGTATTGCGTTGAGCTGCTCCACCATTGCGTCAAGCATTTCTGGCGAAAGGGCATTACGCACATCGGGCCGATGAAGCGTCAAAGTGGCAATACTATCCTCAACCTTATATTGGAGGTGGTCAGTCATTGATTTCCCCTGATTATAGTTACTGAGTTTTAACTTGGATTAACTTGGAAATCGGAACTTGTCTAGTCGGCGGGACCGCGGTTTAGCCGAACCGTAACAACCGAGATAGCAATCCGTGGTTCTCTTGGATTATTTGTGAGTTTGTTTAAGAAAAACAAAAATAATATAATAGTAATAGTATAAATTATAAACGGTAAATTTTATAATCAAAAATATATTTCGTTGAATAGATTGTAAATAAAAAAAGATATTTAAATTAAAGTTGAAATAAAAAATTATTACTTGTTATTAAATTCATTGTGTAATATTTCGGTATTATGCTATTCTTAACTATTATGATTCATCTTGGAAAATAATATCTTTAACAGGGATGTCATGGTTTTACCAAAGAATATGTTCATGTTTGGCAGATCAAAAGCCTTAGAACATAAAATCGATGAATTTCTCGATAGGTTATCCGAATCTGCCTTGTTGTTTGATTTAGCGATCAAGTCCTATCTTTTGGACGGCCATAGCGAAGATTTTGCTGCGAAGCGCAAGGACGTTAATGACAATGAGACTGCAGCTGATGTATTGCGTCGTGAAATTGAATCGCAGCTTTATTCGCAAACTTTAATTCCTGAAAGTCGCGGAGATGTTCTAGGTCTTATCGAAACATTGGATGATGTGCTCAATCTTTGCGAAAGCTCACTTTGGGCCTTTGACATAGAAAAGCCAATAATCCCGGATGAGCACCATGCTCTTTTCAAGGAACTGACCGAAATGGTTGTACAATCTGTGGAGGCGTTGGCCCGATCGTCGCGCGCTTTTTTTCGCGATTTTGATAGGGTCTCTTATCATAATCACAAAGTAATGTTTTACGAAACCGAGGCCGACAAAGTTTCTACGAAATTAAAGCGGCAGATATTTGCATCGAAACTAGATCTTGCTCAAAAAATGCACCTGCGATATTTTGTCGAAAGCATTGATAATATTGCTGATTGGTCAGAGGACGTAGCTGATCGTTTGGCAATTTACGCTCTGAAGCGTTCGGTTTAATATACATTGGACGCCAGTGTTCTCATATTTTTAAGTAGTGGCCTATTTTTAGGATGGGCATTGGGTGCCAACGATGCAGCCAATGTATTTGGTACGGCTGTGGGGACTAGGATGGTGAGATTTTCTACGGCAGCCATCATCTGTTCAATTTTTATTATTATAGGAGCTGTTTGGGGTGGTGCCGGTACTGCTAGTACCCTTAGTAAGCTGGGTGCAGTAAATGCATTGCCCGGCGCCTTCATGGCTGCTCTTTCTGCTGCGTTATCAGTTTATTTGATGACAAAAGCAGGTCTGCCGGTGTCTACTAGTCAGGCGATTGTCGGAGCTATCATAGGTTGGAACCTTTTTAGTGGCACGCTCACCGACGCTAATACGCTAACCAAAATAATAAGCACATGGGTTCTTTGTCCACTTCTTGCTGCTATTTTTGGCGCAGTAATATTTAAGATTACAGTCAAGGCAATGAGATTTGCCAAGATACATTTAATAAGGGTCGACGCCTATACCCGATTAGGATTGTTACTAGCTGGGGCATTTGGATCATATAGTTTAGGGGCAAATAACATTGCCAATGTCGTGGGTGTCTTCGTCTCCGCATCACCATTTGATAATATATCTATCGGGGGCTTTTTTACTTTGTCCTCGATGCAGCAGTTATTTTTGATGGGTGCTATCGCTATAGCGGTTGGCGTTTTTACATATTCAAAGCGGGTAATGATGACCATTGGGAACGACTTACTGCCTCTATCACCTGTGGGCGCCTGGGTTGCTGTGGTCTCGCATTCTATTGTTCTTTTTTTGTTCGCTTCGGAGGGATTAAAATATGCATTAGAGAACAGGGGGCTGCCGTCTATACCGTTGGTGCCCGTTTCGAGTTCACAGGCTGTTGTTGGAGCGGTTTTAGGCATCGCTCTTGTTCAAGGCGGACAGGGATTAAGGTGGAGAGTTTTTGGTTCGATAAGTTTGGGCTGGATTGTGACGCCGGTAATCGCGAGCGTGATCTGTTTTTTAGGTCTTTTCTTTTTGCAGAATGTTTTTAATCAACAAACCTTTCGTGTTGTACCCTATTTTCTTAGTAATGATGCTCTTGATCGACTTGCAAAGGCAGGAGTGTCGCAATCGGCGCTAGAGCCAATCATAGGCGAGCGATATGATAATGCGGTAGCGATGGACCAAGCCTTGATAGAAATTGGAAAATACAGTGCGCGAGATCGCGAGAAAATAATGGACTTTTCTCGACGCACCCCAATTTTGATTGATCAAAAGTTTTTTACTAAGCTCAACCGTGGACTACTTAGCCCGGAACGTTTAGAAGCAGTACATCAACTCAATGGTCGTTTTTACCCTTATGAGTGGATGTTGAAAGATGATCTCGCAAAACGCTCTAGCTCATGGAGAAAGAAGGAAAACAAACGATACAATCAAATATTGAAACAAGATCTGCAATTTCTCATTAAATTATTTCGAGCAAAGTAGTTAAGGTACTCGAAAGTTTTTGATAAAGACAGAATACCTGGCATTTTGTCTCGGTAATCACTAACAGTTTTCGCTCGGGTTCAGTAAAAATATTGAATAACGCACAATCCCAGTTTTTCAAAACTCCGGACTTTCGGAATGGTATTCAAGTTTTTCTTTAATCAGTGGGGTAGTCATCCGGCAGGTTGGTGCATTTTAATGTCATTGCGCCATCAAGCTTAATCTCACTTCCTGTGACGAATTTAGACTCATCTGAACCAAGGTAGACTGCGGCATATGCAACGTCAAAACCGTCGCCCATCTGACCAAGCGGGATACGCGCATTACGTGTTTCGATTAACTTTTTAATATTCCCACCAGTTCGTTGTTGGGCAAGCCGTGTTTCAACCATCGGGGTGTGTAGCTGGCCTGGAATAATCGTATTGCATCGGACTCCTCGGCCCGCAAATTCAATTGCCACCGCTTCGCTAAAACGCCTGATCGCAGCTTTGGTAGTGCAATAAGCAATTTGAAAAGCACCGCCATAGGTAAGTCCAGAAGTTGAAGACATGTTAATTATTGAGCCGGTTTTATTTTTAACCATTATTGGAAGAACTGCTTTTGTAACTAGGAAGACGTGCTTAAGGTTATGATCCATTTGTTCGTCCCAAACCTCTTCCTCCATGTCCATTGCTCCGCCCGCGGCTGATCCACCAACATTATTTTGAAGCACATCTACCTGACCAAAACGGTCGACGCATGAAGTAACCATCTCATTGACGGATTCGGCATTCGTCACGTCACAACAATAAGTTGTGCACTCGTTACCTTCGTCTTGAATCGTTTTGGCAGTTTCCTCAACGGCTTCTTGATTAAGATCGACAGCGAATATTTTTGCTCCCTCTCGAGCAAACAGAGTAGCAGTAGCTCGCCCGTTACCCCAACCGGGGCCGCAGGATCCAGCACCAGATATTAAAGCCACCTTTCCTTCCAGTCGGCCAGGCATGTCGTTCTCCCTTAATGTTCTTACTGAACAATAAATCGCACATGCAGGACTCAATGGAAAGTATTGGTACCATTTTTATTTACGCCTTGGTGAAAATTAGAAAGTTATGCAGCGCAGTATCCGTTGGAGCGGTAGCCTCCGAGCATGAGCGTACAATCTTTTTGAAGATGATCGATGAAGGGTGCTGATCGAAGGAAGGCCCGAAGCCCGCGGTGGATGTCGTCATCTGTTTCTGCCATAGCGGCACATTGATCAAGTGGACGGAAAAAAGGAGCGCGTGGCCGGTGTTCAGTTTCTTGGATAGATAGTGGAATAAGGCCTCCGGTAGAGGCGCAGATAAATTCTGCAATTCCGGGTTGAAAAGCAATTTCCATTTTCTCCAGCGCATTTGGGGCAACAATTGAAGTTGGATCTGCATTTTCAGGATCTTGTTGGAACATTGATACATAGCTCCTGCCACTCTGCCGATAGACAATAGAGCCATCTCCAACACGCATTGCGATTGTACCAGCCGGACTAGCTATTATGACAATCAGAGTAGGGGATAAAACAAGCGAGGTATTTCTGTCGTTGATGAGTTGCCTTATCAGCGCTGACCTAACACTCTCGCAAAGTTTCTGAAATAAGGGGGTTGCTGTACCTACTTCTGGGCAATCAACAAGTTTTGCCAAGTAATGACTGTCCTCTAAAAGATTTGTAATGGCCTCTTTTACTGCTACTCTTGCTAAGTTGTGTGAAGGGATAATCTCTCCAATATCATCAGAAAGTGCTGCAATTATTACGTCTTCACCGACTTTGTGAACTTCCCCATAATCCATAGCAGGCGAAAGAGAGGGATTTTCTGCTTTCGCTTTTCTGTAATCGACGGCAGCATGCCAACTCATCGCTATTGAATTCCTGTGAAACTATTCAGCCGACAAAATAAGTTTATAATAATTTTTCCTGAATTTTTGTACAATTGTTTATAGATTGTGTAATTATATTTCATATATGACATTAATACAAGTATTATACTAAAAATGTGATGTATTGATTTCCATTAAATGAAAATATGTACAGCATTTTTAAAGCTGGAGAACTTAAAATGCAGGAAATCCCGTTTAGAATTATTGGTTTGGATCATTTAGTACTTCGTGTGCAAAATATAGAGGTAATGATAACTTTTTATTGCGATATCCTCGGTTGTATCCAAGAACGTGAGGTCGCGGATTTGGGCCTTGTGCAGCTGCGTGCGGGGACGAGTTTGATTGATTTGATCGATTGCGCGGGGAAACTTAGGCGTAGAGGCGGGTTAAATACGTCATCTGGCTCCGAAGTGGGAAGTATGGATCATTTTTGTCTGAGAATAGAGGGGTTTGACAAAGAACAGGTAATAAATCATCTCAGCTCGGCCGGGGTGCGATTAGGCGAATTTGGGACGCGCTATGGTTCAAACGGAATGGGTCCGTCACTTTACCTTTATGATCCGGAGGGAAATATGATCGAACTTAAAGGGTAGAAAAAAAATTTGGATGGCAACCAATCATTTGATCGGAAATGCTGGCTTTGAGATCAATGGCGGCCCCTTTAAGCGTATTTATTTATTTATTTATGTGTTTAGCTGCTGAACAGATTTATGTATCAGATATGGTCCCACTGTTTGTATCGCTAGCAGCAAATTAGCAAAAAGGATGACTTTTTAAGATAAAAGAGGTGTTTCGAGACCATGCTATTTGTTCGAAAAGGATAAAGTGTTTTGAAACGAATTTGAATGGGATAAAAAAATACAATTCAGAAACGTTTAAAAAACTCGATAAAATTATAAGTAAAAAAAATGTTTTAATATTTTCAATTGCACAAATAACTTTAAATTTTATTTAATTTTTACTCAAAATAATTTGCGATTTACTTTGTGTATG
>PBCW01000063.1 GCA_002718015.1 Rhodospirillaceae bacterium | reverse complement strand
CGGTTTTTTCTCCGTCATCGGTGAACACGCGCTCGCCCGCATTATTGCTCAACAGGGAGCTTTCTTCGTCTATCAGAACCGCAAACTGTTCGCGTTTCTCATCCGTCGCCGTAATGGCAAAGGGCGCGTTGCCAAAGCCTACCGGAATTACCTGTGCTGGGAAGGGCTCTTCCTGACAGTAGATGTTCTTACCTTCCTGCAGACCCATAATCGCCACAGGCATGAAGTCTTCGGTGTTCTCGTTCGTCACAAATACCAGCGGGAATTCAGCGGAAAGTGTAAAGAAATCACGCACCACGATCGGAATAAGGTTTTGCTGCCTAAAGCGTGTGTAGTCGCCCGATTGAATGACTCTGAGCTTCGCGTGTTGGTCTTTCGCTAATGGGACAAATTTCGACATGCTTTCGATACCTTTTTTGGCCTGAGCTTAATCCGCTGAAGCTGGTGCGAGTGTGCATTTAACAGCGGCTTCCCGGCCTGTGTGAGGCAATGTTCCCAGATAGCACGCTGGATGAAAAGTCACTTCTCGCAAAAGTCTGCAAAGACGCCTCACTGGTTTCCGGAATGTGTGCTCGCGGAAGGGCGGATTATGGCTCCGATGAATCCGATTTTATTCCCTGGGTGGTTAAGTTATTAAGGGTTAATAGGACAAATAATCCGCTCAGCAAGAGATTTGCATGGCTTGTGAACGGGTCAGCTTCTGATTGTCACCACCCTGTGAGGGTCTCGCCATGCAAACTAAATCAGAAAAATAGCTTATTACCAACTGGGCCGGCTTTGCGTCCCGGATTATCTGCCGAGCATTCTTGCGGCCATTATCCTTCTTTTCGGTTTTCTCTTCGTGGCCCAGAGTCAGCAATCTGCTGAAGCACGCGCAGAAGAAGTGGCTGATGGCCGCTATGTGTTTTTCGGTCGTGGCGGCAACATTTTATTGCTATTTACGGATTCTGAACAAAGAGCCAAAAGAGTCCTCTTTTGCTGCCGATGACCGCATTTTGATGTAAGATACGCGGTTTTTTCATCCTAAGCGCAACCATGACGAAAATAGGGATTATCGGCGGTGGGCAGCTGGCAGCCATGTTAGTGAAGGCGGTCAGACAGAGCAATATGAGCGCTGATACAGATACTCAAATCTTCGTGCTGGATTCAGACCCGAACTGCCCGGCAGCGCAGGTTGGTGGGATACATGTTCCGGGTAGCCCTTCGAGCGGCGAAGGATACGATCAACTTGCCGCTTTGGCTGATGTTCTCACAATAGATCTGGAGAACGTCAGTGTCGAGCAACTGAGCAGGCTGCAGTCGGACGGGCGTGCTGTCGTTCCTGATCCCGGTCTGTTGGCGCGTGTCACCGACAAGCTGCAGCAGAAACGCTGGTATGCTGAACTGGGCCTGCCTATTGCAGACTTTCAGGCGCATCCTGCAGATGAGGACGTCAGCGGTGACGCCTTTGGTTTTCCTGTTGTCCAGAAAGCGGCGCGAGGGGGGTATGACGGGCGTGGCGTGTCTGTCCTGCATTCAGCAAAAGACAATGTCGAACGCCTCCGAGTTGACGGATTTCTTGAGCGATACATCGAGCGCAGCATGGAGCTCTCAGTAATGGTGGCCGCCAATGGGCAAGGCGCAACGGCTGCCTATCAGCCTGTTGAAATGGTGTTCCACGAGGCAGGTAACGTGCTCGATTATCTCGTCGCGCCGGCCAGGCTGGAGGTGAGCCTGCTTGCTGAAGCCCGCCGTCTGGCGGTCAGCACGATCGAGAAAATGCAGGGCAAGGGCATTTTCGGTGTGGAGATGTTCCTGACACCACAAGGCGAACTTCTGATTAATGAAATTTCACCCCGGACCCATAACAGTGGACACTACACCACTGAAGCCTGTCAGACGTCTCAATTTGTCCAGCAGCTCAACATTCTCTCAGGCAAACCGCTTGGCAGCACCGATCAGATACGACCTGCCGTCATGTTCAACCTGCTTGGTGCTGAGGGTTTCGATGGCGACACTGTGGTGGAAGGCGCTGATCAGGCTACGAATGATCCTTCCGTGTCGGTGCATTTATACGGTAAAAACCGCTGTTTCCCAGGTCGCAAAATGGGGCATGTGACGGTGATGGCAGCCACGGTAGACGAAGCTCTGGAGAAAGTAGACACTATAAGGCCTCAGCTAAACGTCAGAGGAGCGCAGCCAATTGACTAACCACACTACAGAAGTTGCGACTGCCCAAGTCGGCGTCATTATGGGCAGCGATTCTGACCTGCGAGTCATGCAGGCCGCTGCTGATATGCTCGGGCAACTTGATGTGCCGTTCGAAATGGCGATTGTTTCTGCTCACCGTACCCCAGAACGGATGATGAAATATGCTGAATCCGCGCGTGAGCGCGGTTTGAAAGCGATCATTGCCGGGGCAGGGGGCGCTGCGCATTTGCCCGGAATGGTCGCCTCGATGACAACATTGCCCGTCATCGGAGTGCCGATTGCCGTGACGGCATTGAAGGGGCAGGACTCACTTTTGTCGATTGTGCAGATGCCTAGCGGGGTTCCGGTCGCTACTGTGGCGATCGACAATGCGGCCAATGCGGCGCTGTTGGCAGCAGAGATACTGGCCGTCAGTGACTTGCTGCTGGCCGGGCGACTGTCAGCGTTTCGCGATGAGCAGACCGCGTCAGTGTTGCGCAAAGTAGAAGCGATGGCTTCAGGCGATCACTAAGCGGCTGCCGCAACAGCTCGGGTCAGTCTGTCATTCACGGCCCGCCACTCGCCTGTTTGTGGGGGTCGTTCCAGATACACTTCCGTGACGCCACTGTGCTCCATGGTGTAAAGGCGATCATAAAAAACCGCTGCGTAGGGTCCCGGAGTGTCTGGCATGATCCATGTCGGCGCGCGTCGTTCGCCCAGCTCCAGCGCCAGATGCTGACTGCATGCAATACCTGCTGCTGATGGCCACTGCGTTTCAATCATTTCCCTGTTTGCAAGCTTGAGGTTGATGTCGACGGGCTGATAATGTCTGTGGCGCAGGCCGGGTGACGCTGCGTTACCCGGTGGCCGTGTAGCAGTAACTTTGCCAATAATTGACCTAAGATCATCAATGCTGATAGCGCCCGGGCGAAGCAATTGAGGGCGGTCCGATCTCAGATCAATAACCGTTGACTCGATGCCGATCGTGGTCTGGCCGCCATCCAGAATAGCGGCAATGCGCCCCCCTAAGGTGCGCTCTACATGACCAGCGCGGGTGGGACTTGGTCGGCCTGACAAGTTGGCTGAAGGAGCTGCAAGCGGGAATTGGCAGTGCTGCAGAACGGACTGAACCGCCTCGCCAGCAGGCGCCCTGATTGCCACCGAATCGAGACCGGCGGTTACAATATTTGGCACCGAGGAAGCTGCCTTCAGCACGATGCTAAGCGGGCCCGGCCAGAATGCCTCTGCCAATGCTGCCGCGATTGCTAGCTGTTGAGTTGTTGCAGCCCAAAGCGGGATTGCGGCATCGATCGAGGTAACGTGCAGGATCAAGGGATTGTCAGCAGGGCGACCCTTTGCGGTAAAAACCGCCTCTACTGCGTCTACCGAGAGGCCGTTAGCGGCAAGGCCATAGACGGTCTCTGTAGGGATGGCGACCAGTTTTCCCTGTTTCAGCAGTGCCGCTGCTCGCGCAATATCTTTGGGACGGTCGCTGTTAAGTGATTCGGTCTTGGTGGGCATCTGAGGCCTTTTTCCTGCACGCTGAATCGAGTTCGCGGCGAATTTAAGAGCCGGTGACGGCGCTATCCTGCTTCGAATAATGCAATTTTTAAGCGGTGAGTGGACTTTTGTGGTCGATCACGCGTTCGAATTTCTGCATGATTCTGATTGGACCAAACAAAAACCAAACGGCCACTGCACCCCACCACAGGGCGAAAAATCAGTCGTTTTTATTGGTGCCATTCCAGGTCAACCATTTGAACACGAATGCCTCCGTGAAAAGGTCGAACGCAAGCAAACTGAAAAACCCGAAAACCCAGACCAGGGTAAAAGCCAATGTGCTGAGAGTTTTCATGTTGTTACAATCAGGGATTTCAATTTCGGGTGAAAGTTAACAGTGCCTTCGAGCGCAAACTGCTCATGGTTGGATTCGATGTTTGACAGGTCATAAAGATAATTGACCATCACGCTGCGCGACTGCTTCACGCCGTTATCGCTTAGATCTGCACCCGTATTCACTTCATGCAAGGTGGCCCCGTTACCCAGGTGAAAACGCGCGACCGGATCCCGGGGTTTGTTCTTTGATTTCGAGAGAACCAGATAATTGAAAACCAGTTTTCGAATGTTTTCCTGTTGGGTTTCATCTGCGGCATCGGCCAAGCTTAGTCCTGCAACCTCTTTTTTCAGTGAATCCAGTTCGGCGGTATTCGCTGAGTCGTCCGATTTAAGCCAGTGATTGAAACCCGGAACCGGAGAGAGGGTTACGAATGTTTTGATAGAGGGAAATTCAGCCTGTAACTCCTGCACTACCTGCTTGATCAGTAAATTTCCGAAAGAGATGTTGTTCAGGCCAGGCTGGCAGTTGCTGATGCTGTAGAACACGGCAGTGTCGTGGTTGCCGTTTGAATCTGTATCCGTCTCCGGTTCATTCAGAATGGCATCAATACTGTTGGGTATGCCTTGGGTTAGCGCGACCTCAACAAAGATCAGAGGCTCATCAATCAGCGCCGGATGAAAAAAGGAAAAACACCGTCGGTTTGGGGGGGCAATGCGATTTCGCAGGTCATCCCAGTCTTTGATGGCATGAACCGCCTCATAACGAATGATTCGCTCCAGAATTGCGGCAGAGGTGGACCAGTCGATGGTTTGTAGCTGCAAAAATCCCCGACCGAACCAGGAAGTAAACAAGCGTTGAAAATCCTCATCGACCGCTGACAAGGCGGGATGCTTTTTCAGAAAACCCAGTAAGTCGCAGCGCATGGCAACCAGATCATGGGTGGCGCCTGGCGTCTGGTTCAGTCTGCGGAAGAGTTCCTGACGAAGCGGTTCAGCCGCTTTTGACAGGTCGCTGAGGGTGAGGCTCGAGGGCTCGCCGACATATTTAGCGTAAGCGGACTTGATTCGGTTTTCATCAGCGTTGAAATTTTGTTCCAGATGATGAAAGAAGGCGAGCTGCTCATCTGAATTCAGGGCGGCGTAGCGATCAAGCACTTGTCTCGCCGTTACGATCCCGGACACCTCGCCGACAGAACCCATGAGCTTATCAACCAGATCATCGATCGATTCCGATTCTGATTTCGCAAACAGGCTTCGCTGCCGCTTCACCAGTCCAGATAAGAAGTCTTGAAATCGCAGAAAAGACATCGGAGTATAAGCTGCCGTCTTGTATAATGTAAGGCCAGGCTGATGTGATAACGCGTTTAGAGCAGGTCTGTCAATCGCCGAAGCGAACGCAAGTAGGAGGGATGGGGGAATCTCGCCTTATTTACCCAGATAGCTGACATCTTCGCGCTTTGCCCCGCTGCCGAGGGGGTCTGGACATCCCATGTCAAGAAACAGGCTGTGGTTTTTAGAACAAATATCTCTTGTAATGACACTACCTCTGTCTCTCTCGCATTAGAAATAACCCACTGAGCGCGAAAAAAGATAGAACCGCCAAGCTTAAGAGACTGTCGGAATCGAATTGCGAGTTGAGCGTCAAAAACAGACCTGGAAAACTACAAGCTACCATCAATACTCCGATCACGTACTTCGCGCCCATCGTGCTTTCCTGTGTTTGTTTAGTTGGTGGGCCCGCCAGAAATAAAAGTCAGGACCGACGCATAGTACGGTGACGGTCTCGTTTGTATCTCGCATTCGACCCAAGCGCCATTGAAACCCAATAGAACGGTTAGATTCGGTCTCGTCCTATTGCCTTTCCTGAAATTGTTGTAGCTGTCTTGCTTGTGTAACCACNAAGGCCCGAATCGANTCAAGCTCATCTTTATTTATTGTGTTTTCAAAATCCGGCATGCCTTGCTGAACCCGACTGNCTTNNAGCACGATGGCTTCCATCTGGGAATGCGAANNCGACGACATCANNCGTAAATCGGGTGCAACNATGGCCNCTTCNTCGGCGATNCCGATACCGCCATGGNAGCTGGAACACTGAGCNTGATATAGCGTANNGCCTTCACGTACCTGTTCAAGGGTGAAATCTGTATCTGGCAAATCTGGTAGTTCAGCTACTGCAATCTCGGGTATTTGCAGCTCAGCATCGCCGTTGAGCTTGAAGGTCAGCACGGTGCCCCCATGTCAATAGGCCGATGGCCATTCATCATGGTTGTCACATACTGTGCACCGTCGACTTGAAATGTAATTACCGAGGTACATCGAAAACTGCCAGGCGCTTTAAATCGCCATAGAAGCGCGCCGNTATNGGTATCNCGGGCGGAGAACTCGCCTGTTCCTTCGGGNTGAAACAGGATATTGCCTCGAGTTGCCACCACGCCCCCGTTGTAGTCGGATTCAAGGGGATGGCGCCATTTGTAGGTCCCAGTAATGGGATCGAAAGCGCCGATGTAAGCCTGCGAGTCCGGTCGCGGGCCAGCCTGTTCGATCAAACGGCGACGATATTCTCCCTCGCCCCAGCCGAGACTCAGACCTCTCTCACGAATCTCGTAAGCACCAGTCTCAACAAAACCTGCATCGAGCGAGTAGAAGTTGGCGATGTCGTGGTAGTAAAAGTACATTAGTCCCTGCTCGTTGTCCCAGGATTGAGGCTCCCAATTGTGGGCACCGGANTTAGCTGGCATNATCCACTGNGGCTCTATNTCATANACAACNTCAGGATTTTCTNCGGGCCGGCCTGTTTCCATATCTACNTGGGTAGCCCAGTCAATACTCTCAGTGTAGGGTAGAGCGCGTAACAGTTCCCCATTGTTGCGATCCAGCACATAAAAGAATCCATTCTTCGGAGCCTGCAGCAACACTTGGCGCATCTCGCCGCTAAACTCGATCTCACCGATAGTCATGTCCATCGCGGAGCTGTAATCCCAATTATCGCCTGGCGTGGTCTGGTAGTACCAGTTCATGAGACCGGTATCCATATTCAAGGAAATTATTGTAGAGAGGAACAGATCGTCACCGCCACCCGGTGATCGAATTTCTCGTGGCCAGGGCGCGCCGTTGCCCACACCAACGTAGAGGCTGTTGAATTCCTCATCATAGACCAGGGAGTTCCAGGCTGTGCCGCCACCTCCGTACTTCCACCATTCACCGCCCCAGGTCTGGGCGGCCATTTTCATCTCAGGATGCTCGAAAGGTTCACTTGGGTTACCGGGCACAAGAAAAAATCGCCAGTCGACCTCACCCGTGGCAAGGTCGATAGAGTTAAGAGTACCCCAGGGTGGAGCATTGCCAGGCAGGTGTTCATGATCTCGTACTCGTATGTACCCTGCAAAAGCATAGTTGATCTTCGTACTGGCTACATTGCTACCTTCCTGTTCTGGATTGCGGACATAGGAGACTACTGCGTTGATTGCAGCCTGTGGCAAGCTGTCGAAGGCGGGCATAGCACCACGACCATCGCGAACTGTCTCCATGGTTTCTCCGCTATCCAATCTTTCTGCCAGTCCAGCCANACTAATGCCTCGGTCAGTGCCATTCAGGTCTTCCCCGTGGCACGAGGGCCAGTTCTCCGCATAAACTCCCGCGTTGCTAAATCCCACCGGGATTTCGTATAGCCGGATGATGCCGCCGATCTCTTGTGCATTGAGAATTAGTTTGTGTCCGGCAGGATCGTAGGCCGAGCCACCCCATTCAGCGCCGCCATCAAAGGAAGGGTAGAACAGAATGCCGTCTGTGGTTGGTGGTGCCCAGGGCCTTTGATCTAGGGATTCAATGACCTCGCTTACATGAGCAATGGCTTCCGCGTTGCGATTTGTCATTTCAAATTCCTGGCGAGTAAACGCCACCGCTGAAACTGGTTGGGTAGGCGATGCGTGTTCGCCTGGCAACTCACTAGGCAGTCCATCTACTTCATAAATTTCATAAAGTGATTCACCAGTATCACGATTGAACAGAAATAAATGCCCTGACTTAGTCGTGACCGTCACTGCATCTACCAACATACCGTCCCTTTCCAGCTGCACTAGAGTCGGTGGTGCGGGCAGATCACGATCCCATAGGTCATGGCGCACTGTTTGGTAGTGCCAACGGTATTCCCCGGTGCGCGCATCCAGGGCGACGAGGCTGTTAGCGAAAAGATTGTCGCCTCTGCGAGAGGCGCCATAAAAATCCGGTGTGGCAGAACCGGTGGGCACAAACACCATGCCCCGTTTTGCGTCAAGTGCCATGCCGGTCCAATTGTTGGCGCCGCCCGCTTCAATTAACTCCCCTTCTTCCCAGGTGTCGGCACCGAGCCCGCCGATCACTGGCAAACTGTTAAAGCGCCACAGTTCATCACCACTGTGCAAATCGAAGGAGCGAATCATCCCGGCATGGGAAGTGGCACTCTCACTTGTGCTAAATCCCATGATCAAGCTGTCTTCAAACACAACTTCCGGCACACTGGAAAAAAACGGTCCGCTGTCTTGTGTGGGGCGCAGATCGATATACCCATTGTCCCCAAAGCTCAAAACCGGTTTGCCGGTTTCCGCACTCAGTGCAACCAACTCATGACCGTCCGCGTAGATAACGCGCTTGTCGTCGCCGTCCTGCCACCACATCAATCCCCGCTAGGGCGCACCACCGCTGCCATCGGAATAACGCCACAATTCTTCGCCTGTTGCTGCGTCAAGCGCGAAGGCTACCAGTTGCGGTGACAAACCGTAGAGCACACCCTCGACGATCAGTGGGCTGGTAAACATGGTGGAACGACTGCCGCGAAGCTCACCGGAATTGTAGGACCAGGCAACTTCCAGCTGATTTACATTGTCCCGAGTTATTTGGGTTAGATGAGAGTAATGGGTACGAGCTGGATCACCGAGGTAAGTATCCCAGTTAGTGTTCATCACTGACGTGTCTTTCCTGTTTGTTGGCATGCATGCATGCAATGCGATTACAATCAAGCCGATTGAAATAGGACAGCGCATTTTTATGATTATCTTAATCATTGCTCTATGGTGCCACAACGTAAGTCGACACAGAAAGAAGCTTTAAAAGTACCCGCAATTTACAAAGCTCTACAACGGTTTGGATGATAGTCAAGTGGGGGGATGTGTTTTTCATTGCTCATGATTCTTCCTAAACTCCGATCGCAGCCCGTGAAACGAGTAACAGCGCCATTACTTGCTCTTCAGTTAGCGTGTATTTGTCGTTTTTCAGTAAAAATCCAATATTTCTGTTTTGATAATTAAGCATCCGTAAAATTAAGAACCCTAGCCTTTTCTACGAAATCAGTAATTTGAATAATTTTCAGTGTCCCTTGGAATATTTGGAGTGAGCTTGAGAAATTCAAGGAATGAAGTACTACCTTGGATTATTTTAACCAGTGAAAACGATGAAGTCCCGATCTCCAGAGAGAACCTGTGAAAGATCGTAGAAGATAAGGGTGTTTTGGTAAGGTTGAATCCTTGATCTACGTTAGACTGTTAGAGACACTCTCAATTATTTTTATAAAGGAGCGAAATCACATGTCTTCCTCTCGAAAAGTTCTTACAGTGTGGTCAATGGCTAACATAACCAACTTATTAGGTATGTTGGGAGTAATTGGGTCACTTATATTTGTAGGCATCGAAATTCGACAAAATCAGGAAATCGCAATGGCAGCACAGCTTTCAGCTAGAAACACTGCACTAATGTCTTTTTACTCTGCCCCCCTTGAGGGAAGTGCGATTGCCTTGAGACTAATGGAAGGTGGAATTGAGCCAGAGATAGATTGGGCGAACGATGAAGAGAGGGCAACCCTTATTGCTATTGTAAGGGTAAGAATACTTAGCCTTTTGAATGGATATAATCAATATAACTCCGGGTTGCTTGATGAAGCGACATTCCAATATATATTGAACAGAACCCTGGAAATATATGAAAACTGTAGATTAAGGGAAGTTGTTATTCAAAGGGCTCCGAATGACTTTCTAGAGTTTCTTAAAACCAACTCGGTAACGACGTGCTCATAGTATTTAAGCACAGATACATTTAAATTCTATGATTAGAGAGTTGATACGTTTCCGCTGCGTCCTTACACCCTCTTAGTCTGACATCGTCAACGAGGGTTTCCTATGAGTCGTCGTGTGCTGATTATTATGTCGCAACCCAAAATATATTTCAGTCATGTCTTATAATCTTTGCCTCACCGCGACGGAGTAAGTACATCAACACAGTCTGAATTTCCGTCGTACGTGTCAAATACTATAGAAATTTATGCCAGCGTAATCCCATTTTTTTACCCAACTTTTCGATTTCTCTTTCCTGTGCTTACCTAGCTTTCCACAGAGAAGTTGGCAGTTCGATAGCCCATCCAATTTTGTCCATATCTTCTTTATGGTGGGCATGTTGACGGCGATTTAAAATGTAACATATACCTATCATATCAAGAATGCTAAGTTTACATCACATTTAAACTATTCATGAACATATATGTCCGGTCAGATAATAGTTTTAGGAATATTCCCAGAAATTATAGTCCCAGTGTCTTTTTTTTGTGGCTCTACTTAGAGAGTACAGACAGAAATAGAACGATACTAGAAATATTGAAAAACCTTGGCGATCCATCAAAGGTCGAAAACTTAATTGGTATGCTAGACGAAAGAAAAAAACCAATCGACTACAGAAGAATTGGGATTGTCACGTTATTTATAGGTGTAGGTCTATTTCTGTCTGGCGTGTTTTTTCTTGGTTTAGTTCTGAAAGGTGTTGGAGCGTTAGCAGCTGCGTTCGGTAATGGTCAAATAATTTCAGGCTACCTGTACTCAAACACAAGCGAGGAATTAACGCATGCAATTGAAGATTTCGAAGAGAAATAATTTTGGTAAAGACTCATCAAAAACTCTTAAATTATCTGCAGAAATTTCGCAAGAATGCAGGGCTGACGCAACAGGAGTTATCTGATAGCGCTGATGTAACGAGAAAAAGCATCAATGCAATTGAAAATGGAATTTGCGTTCCTTCAACCGTTCTTGTATTAAAAATATACAACACCTTCAGATGTACGGTGGAGGATTTGTTTATATTGCCAAAGGATTGACTTATAGAAAGCAGCTATTGCACTAAACTATGCAAATAGTTGAGGATAAGCCATTAACGCCAAAACTAGCCATCCCATTACAAAAATAAAAAACCTTAACAAAACTAAATTAAATGTTAGCTGAACTAGGGAATGCACAATTCGCAAAACTACAAAAGCCCAAGCCAATTGGACCATAAAAGAATCAAATTTGTTTATCACAGAAATGCATAAAGTCAGCGCATAAAATGCAACTGGTTGTTCGAAAAGATGGTTGTAGTTGTCGGCAGCTCTTTCAACCCAATCGGGGATAGTTCCTTTTAAGTCTTTAGAATGAGCTGCGTCTTGCGGATTTTTAGTATATTTAACCCGTCCAAAAGCTAACAATAGACAAACTGCGGAAGTCCAAAGTACTAGAACAAATATTGGTGTCAAAAGCGCTGTTTGGCTCATATAAGGCTACCTTTTAAATCTTTTTAAATAGATCGAGTTGATTGCGAGTTAGCGAGGAATGTCGTTCGTTAATTGACTTCAATTCCGCGTTCCTTTTCTAGTTTATTATTGTACCGATCTAGATTTTGGTTTTACTTGTATCGACTATCTTGCATTTGCCCCCCTCAAATATCATATTTCTGACGTAATCAATATAAGTCCATTCTAGGCTCTCTCTCTTAATAAGGGTTCTCCGCATCCTTCGATTTGCTCCCGAGGAACGCTCGATCTCTGATGAGATCGTCACCATCGTTGCCGACCAAGCGATACGTTGAACTGGTAAATTAACCGGTCTTCTAACTTCATCTTTATCTCGAAATAGTCTGAAAAATGTTGGTTCGTCAATGACGTTTTCCATACGACATTCGAGATTGATGGGTTCTTGAGCAAGGGCGCCACCAGAAAAGCAAAACAGAACTGTTGTGAATAGCTTTTTCATTTCCTTTTAATTCTCCAAGTCTTGCTTCATGTATTCTTCCGCAGTCATAAATTTCGAATTCTTCTCAGCAGCATCTTCGTTGTTCTTCTCTTTATTTAACCGCTCTTGCTCTTCTATTGCTTTCTTTAAACGAGGTGGCAGATCTATACACTTCCACCAAGTTTTGTGCATTGCCTTTTCTGTGCTCATTTTTAATTTCTCACTCGCTTATAAAGATCAATATTCCCTAACTCTACTTCGAGATGATCTTTTCGGTTTAGTTTCTTTGCGTACTTTNGAAGAATCGCCCAAACGAGTTTTGCCGCATATCGCTCAGTGAGTTTTGGTATTATTTGTTGATTGTTCAGGTAGTCAGAAATATCCTTATTAGAAATTCCTTTCTGACTCATTTGATACATCAACTCCTGTTTTTAGTCATAATTCTCTTTCTGCGAGAATTGAGAAAGTTTTGTAGTCTTGATGATGATGTCACATCCAAAAGTGTAGTCGGTTAGATTGTCTGTTGTGACTATGTCTTGAAATTCTCACTCCACTGTAATGGACTAGAATTCATAACTCTAATAAATTTTTGTCTTTTCCATAATTTTTAGCGTCTTAGGTGACTCAATCGGAACTCTATTAGCCTTATTTCCAGTCCGATTGTCATATCCCAGCTATTGTGGTTTCTTGAGGAATTGGCTAACTTATCAAAGTTCTCTTCCTAGACGAGGGTGCTAATCTAACTAAGCNAAATATGCATTATTTTGGGTTAACTTTGCTGCCTTTGCTAAACAGTAGCAATACTTTCTCGGCTTCATCTGCCGATGCCGTTGATACTCCTAGTTCNCNCGGGTCGGAATGTAAGNACTAAAATTGCCTGATTGATCAATCTACGCATTCAGCATCTTTCCGCCGCTGTGTACGCAACGCCGCAATCCAGCTGTTGCTTGGTCTTTTGCTCCATAGAATTTGTATGGCAGCGCTCGGCAAAAGTGCCCTTTGCTGTCTGTCAGCGTAGTATCCGCTGTATGCATGAAAACATTACACATAACAAAAGCTTTCATATCCGAACATGAACGTGCGTCACCCGCCTTCAACACTGTAATCATCAATAGAGATTAGAATCTTTCACATATGTAAGCTCAAGTAAAAAAATAAAGTATTGCCTTTATTCTGCACGTATATAACGTGAATTTTTGCGTCCAAGTGTTATGACAAGTGTTATGAAAAATTTAATAATGACTTATCCGGGGGGTGGTAAGACTTACCTCGCAGAAAATTGGTTCCTATCATAAACTCNGCATGGTACAACGCAGACAAAATCCGCGGAATAGCTGATGATTGGGATTTCTCTGATACAGGTAGGGATGGACGATCGAAGAGGACGAGAGCCTTTGCGGATTTTGAAAAAAAGTCATGGAAGATTTGTGGTTTGTGATTTTGTCTGTCCGACCAGGGCAACAAGAGAAAATTTTGATACAGACTTTGTTGTTTTAATAGACACTGTAAAAGAAGGACTTTTTGAACACACTAACAGAATCTTTCAAAAGCCAGNGAAAGTCAATTTCAATGTTACATTTTGGAATGATGATAATCACAATGATGTTGAAGAAAGAATTTTACAGTGGAAAAAATAAATAAAAGAAGACATCTAGCGATAGCTCTAACGTGGAGAGTTTTAGCAACGGCAGATACATTTCTTATCGCATGAGCAATCACAGGAAAAATAGATTGGGCAGCAGGAATAGCAAGTATTGAAGTTTCAACAAAAACGGTTCTTTACTATTGGCACGAACGTTTTTGGTACAAACATATTAAATTTGGAGTAAAAAATGTTTGATTGGAAAAAGCCAACAGTGCAAATGTTAGGCAGGTGGCAACCATGGCATGACGGGCACCAAGCTCTTTTTAAAAGGTGTATAGTAAAAACGGGACAAGTAATTGTTCAGGTCAGGGACGTCCAAGGCGCATCGGGAGGTGAAGGCCAAAGTGATAATCCATTTGATTGGGATTCTGTCTGTTTAGATATTGAAGGAAGTCTATCGAAAGATGGTTTTGAAAGAGGGGTTGACTATGAGATTATGTTGGTTCCCAACATAGTCAATATTACCTATGGCAGAGGAGTCGGTTATACCTTTGAAGAAGAAGTTTTCGATAAATCTATTTCTGAGATAAGCGCAACTAAAATTAGAAAAAAATTAAGAGAGGAAGGAAAGTTATAGCTTTATCGTAAAATGGAAAGAGCGGCACTGTGAGCCATATTAAACTCATCTAGGGATCCTACTGACAAATTTCCGATCTTTTGTATATGCACGAGTAGGGTGACCTATGGGTATGAATAGCCACACAGGGTATTCCTTATTTTTGCTACAAACACCTTTGCGTATCCGCTCTTCCTAGGTTCACATTTGCTACGACTGCAAGTCATCAAGTGCTCCTTTCAAAAATGGTTGGTATTTCTTCCATTGCTCTGAACTGCCCTGATACACTTTTTGTCTAACCTGAGCGTTAGACGCTGTTGCTACTCTTCTTGTATTGTTTTGAGGCGATAGGCAGTTTTCATCCCACTCTAAGCCCAGATATTCAATTAGCTTCCGAGTCTCACTTTCCTGATTAGCTGTTAGAAGTTCGTAATCAAGTTTGTAAATCTCGTTATTGAGCGTGTTAGTCCAAAAACCCATGAGGTCTTCGTAAAGTTTATGATAACTGATTGCGTCATTAATTGCGTAACAGTAGCCAATATTCTTCGACACAAAATACTGTTTATAATTTGCCCAACATACCGCGGCAGGATTTCTTTTAACATGTACTATTTTAGCTTCAGGAAAAGCGGCAGAAAGCAATCCAACGTAACGGAAGTTTTGTGGCATCTTGTCTGTAACAATAAGATTTCCGTTAGAAACATTCTGCAGTTTGTTCAGATAAGTATGACGAAAATCGAGCAAAGATTGATTATTTACTCCAGTGACACCAATGGCAATAGCTGCGCCAAATTGCTCTGCAAAATTTAACTCTCCTGCTCCAGTTACTTGCGAATGAGAAGAAATTATTTGTTCAACTAAAGTTGTTCCTGAACGTGGCAGCCCAATGATAAAAATCGGCATTAAATTCTTTGATAATTTGTCTGGCTCAAGCAAGCATTTTTCTATTTTCGGGTAGTTAGATTTAATCTTTCTGAACAGTTCAATATCTTGA